>NZ_DBGFPE010000016.1:0-174689 GCF_048526665.1 Candidatus Allofournierella excrementavium | reverse complement strand
CCACTTTCGATGCGGTGTCCCTTTCTTTCCCATTTTTCTACCTCCTTTTCTTCTTCTTACCACGAAAAAAGTAGACACCCACACTTTTGTGAGTGTCTACTTTCAGTTTACAGGTGCACCCGCAGAAATGCGGGGGCCGGCTTTGTTTCTTTCATCGGGCGGTCAGTTCTTTCAGGTCTGTTCCCGCCAGCACGGAGCCGCCAAGGATGGCAACTGCGCACACAGTACTTTTCAAGTCGGGCATCGTGCCCAAAAGGATCAGTGAGAACAGGATGGACCATGCGGAATAGGTGATGTTCAGCGCCATCGCCTTTGCTGCCCCAATAGTCTTGATGGCCTTGTAATAAAACAGATAAGACGCTGTGCCGAACAGCGCGCTCAGCGCCACAACGGGAAATGCCGCCGCAGTCAACGCCGCGGTGGTGAGCCCCCAGCCGCGAAACACATTCAGCAGCACCACGCCGTAAACCAGAGCCGACGTGAGCTGCCGCAGCTGCAAAGCCTGTTCATTGCTTACGTCGGGATCCCGCATTCCCCAGGCGCAGATGACTGCCTCTGCCGCCCATCCGAAGCAGCACAGCAGAGCGCAGGCAAAGCCGAACGCGGCATGCTCCGGCCGTGCCGAGCCCGGGGCATAGCCCAGCGCCATCACGCCGAGGATGCTCACGGCCAACCCGGCGATTTGAAGCGGCCTCATCCTCTCTTTCAGGAACACCCAGGAAAGCAGCGCTCCCACCGCCGGGAACACAGAGGAAATGACGGCGGTGTAGGCCGGGCCGATGGAGTGGATAGCATACACATAGCCCGTCATTCCGACGGGTCCGCCCAGCAGCGCCCCCAGCAGGATAAACCTGCCGCTGCGGGTCTTGAGGGCGCGGAAGGTCTGCCTCCACTGCCGCCGGGCCCCCATGTACAGCAGCATCCACAGAGAGGAACACGCGTCATGGAGGAACGTGCTTACGAAGGGGGCCAGCGCCACTGCCTGACCGGCAGACGCAAAGGGCGTCATGGAGAGCGCGATGCCCAATATTACGGTGTCCAGCGCCCACAGGACACCCGCCGAGAGTCCCGTTATCATAATCTTCCCGTCCTCTCCCGTTTCGTTCCGGATGCCGGCCGTGCGGGGAACGTCCCCCGCCGTCCGGGTTCACCGCTCGTCTGCCGCTTCCACCTGTCCGTCCGTGTAGCGGCAGCGGTAAGTGCGGCCGGCGTATTCAAACAAAAAGCCTTCCGGCTGGCCGCCGGACACATGCCAGGGCCGGCAGCCGGTGATAGCCCCCTGCGGGCAGCCGAAACGCCGGGCCAGACTCTCCATCAGCGGCGAGCCGGTGTCGTTCCGATAGGTCTCGTCAAATTCCCGCAGCTCGTCCAACGTGTCGAACTCCCGGATCACGTTTTGCTCATACCGGCGCATCTTCAACTTCAGCCGGTCCAGATGGGCCGCATAGATGGACTCCCACAGCAGCCCCTCTGTTTCCGGCGCGTCGTAACAGGCGTCCAGTATGGAGAGGAAGGTCCGCGCGAAGTCCGCGTTCCAGAACACATGCCCCAGCATGTACCACTGGTCGTGCCCGCCCACCGTCACGCCGGTGATCCAGTCCTCCCGGTCGGTGGTCAGGCACCATTCCCGTGTCTGCCCCGCCGCATACACCGCCGCGTAGTAGGGCGCGTCCACCCGGTTTTCAAAGGGGTTTCGCTCAAAATAATTGTCCGAGGAGCAGATGTAGCTGTTGCCCAGATAGCGGGCCGCCGCCCGGATGGAAGAATGGTTGTTCCGCCGGGCATACTCCGGGTTTTCCACCAGGATCACGCCCAGTTTGTCCCGCAGGTACTCAAACGCCTCTTTTTTGTAGCCCGTCACCACAATGACGTCTTTCACCCCGGCTTCCCGCAGCTGGCGGATCTGACGCTCGATCAGCACTTCGCCCCGCACGGGGATCAGCGCCTTGGGGCGCTCGGCGCAGAGCGGCGCGAACCGGCTGGAAAATCCTGCCGCCAGGATGACCGCGTTATCCACGATAAAGCTCATTCCCCGTTCTCCCCTCTTGTCTGCACATCCGGCAGGCCCTCCGGGCACTGCGCTTTGAACAGACGGAAATACTCCTTGGCATAGCGGTACTGGCGCAGGGAATACTCCCCGAACTCCACGCCAAGGTTCCGCTTGAATTCGCACCAGTTGCTCCACAGCAGCCCGCAGGCTGCGATATAGCAGTATATTTTCAGCCGCGTCTCCCGAGGGCAATCCCCTTCAAAGTACATCGAGATCAGCGCGTCCACCTGTTCTTTATCGTACATGGCGTAGATGCAGAACATGGCAATATCCACATGGGGGTCCTGCATGCCGGCATATTCCCAGTCGGTCAGCTGCAGAGCCTCCCCCGCCCCATCGGGATAAAAGAGAAAATTGTCCGGCACGGCGTCAATGTGGGTGAGCACCTTGCGGCCCGCGTGCGCCTCGATGTAGGGGCGGAGTTTCAGCACATTCGCTTTTGTCGTTTCATAATCCCGGTACACAGAGGGCACTCCCGCCCACAGGTCTTCGTAAAAATCGATCTGAGCGAAGATGTCAAAGGTATGCCCCACCTGCAATTTCATCCCGTGGAATTCCCGCAGCTTTTTCATGCAGCGGCGAAGATCGTCCGCGCTGGCGCTGTCGCAGCTTCTTGCTCCTTCCAGAAAAGCCGTGATCTTGAATCCCGTGTCAGGGTCGAGATAGACCGGGTCATCACACAGCCCTCTGCCTGCAATGGCGCGATAGACCTGCGCTTCCTGGGCCCGGTCGATGAGCCGCTCTGTCCCCTCGCCGGGAACGCGCATGATATAGCGTTTCCCCCGGCAGGAGAAGAGGAAGGAGCGGTTGGTCATTCCCTTTTTGAGCACCTCGATGTCCCGGATCTCTTCCACCGAAGCGCCCAGCGCCGACGCTGCCGCCTGCAGCGCTTCCGAGCGCAGATGCACCGACGCGCCGTCCAGTTCTTTCAGTTCTTCGTAAGTGTTGATCTCGCTGACCGCACCGTCCCGCACCACACGGGCCGCCACCGCAGGCTGACCGCCCGCAAACAGCGCCGCCTCCCAAAAATCGTTCTTGTGCAGACCGGTAGCTTCCAGCGTCTCCATAGACTTGCGCAGCGCCACTCCGTCCCGGGGAGTGAAGTAAGCGATGCCCACCATGCGCGCACCCGCCTGCCCGGGTTTTGCCGGCGCAAGCTCTCTTGCGCGGGTGACCCGCACATCGCTCTCCTCACTTTGGGCGTCGCTCACCATGTACCAGGAATACAGCTCATACCTTCTGAACGGGTTTTCCGCGCACCAAAGGTCACAGGGCAGCAGATAACTTCCCCCCAGCTTTTCCTTTGCTCGCAGCAGAGAATACAGGTTATTCCGGGTGCCGTATTCCGGATTGACCACAAGCTTCACGCCGAACTCATCCATCAGATACTCAAACGCTTCTTTTTTGAAGCCCACCACCACCGAAATATCCGTGACGTCTGCCGCCTGCAACTGGCGGATCAGACGCTCGATCAGGCGTTCTCCCCGCACTTCCAGCAGCCCCTTGGGGACCTCTGTGCCGATGGGGGCCATGCGCATCCCGTATCCCGCCGCCAAAATGATCGCGCCGGAAGGCCGGGAGTTTTCCAACAGTTCCCTGGCCTTTGAGGTGAGCCGTCCATCCGCCTCGTTCAGATACCCCGCCTCTGCCAGTGTGTGCAGGCAGCGGTTCACCACCCCCAGTGAGTGGCCTGTCATCCGGGCAAGGGCCCGTTGATTTTCGTTGCAGCCCTGCGCGATGCAGAGCAGAACGTCCATTTCCTGTCTGTTCATGTTTATCACCATACTGCTTTTCGTGAACACTCTTTCTGTTATATACCATACTTCCGGGGCGATGTCAAACAGCTGCGCCCCGCACGCCATTGGCTTGGCGTGCGGGGCGCGGGGATGGGGCCGCCGCTCACTGGGGCAGGCCGTTGTTCATCAGGTGGGCATAATAGGTGCCCGGTTTCGTTTTCATCTCTTCTGCAAATTTGTAGCTGAGCTTGTGGAAGCAGTTTCTCTGGACCAGCGCTTCCCAAACACCCTCATCGAAGGGGCTGAACAGCCGCAGAAGCAGCACATGGGGCATGGCGTTGTCCGCCGGGATGACCCGCTCCCATTCCTCCGGGTAAGCCTCAATGGCCAATTGGAACATGTCATGGAGCAGGAAGTAATCGACCATCTTTTTGTGATGCGCCCAGTATTCATACAACAGTGCCCGCGTCAGAAGGAGGATGGGATGATTTGTGCAGGCAGTGATGAACCAGCTGGAGATGACCGTTGCCTGACCGTCCCGCCCCGGCTTGAGAGTTTGGAACAAAAACAGGTCTGAGTCCAGCATATATTCCGGGATGTTTTTGCCGGAGCAGAACACCGTTGAGTCGATCCAGGTGCCGCCGTAACGGAGCAGCAGCTCCAGACGCAGAAGGTCGGTCAGATGGGTGCGCGTGATGAGGCCCGCCTGTATCTTCTCCTCGATGAATGCCGGGAAGGAAACGTAATCCCTGTAATTTTCCTGGGTGAGCAGCACGATCTCCCGGTCAGGCAGGTTCTCCTGCAGGGAGCGGTGGCACCGTTTCACCACGTCCGGCGCGTTCTCCATCCCTTGCAGCCAACAGACCCAGACCTTGTTTGAGCACTGCCGGGGCAGCGTTTCGCCGTTTTGTGCCTGCCAGTCGGCGATGAAACGGCGGTACTTTTTGCGCAGCCGGCGCAGCACCCGGTTGTTCACCGAAAGGCGCACGATCTCCAGCGATGTGCGGGAAAAGCCCTGCAGCGCCGTCTGCACCAGCGCGAAGAACAGCACCCGGGACTGAGCATACTGCCGCAGCACCGCCGCCCCGTTTACTTTTTTGAAAATCGCAACAAACCCGTTCATTCCCGGCACCTGCTCACTGTTCGTCCAAACGATAGGTATCGTATGTGTGGTGGGTCCCCCGCTGGTCTTCCGGCAGCGGAGTCATATAATCGCCGTAACCCATTTTCAGAATGCGGTCGTACTCCGCCGGGACAGGAAACTCGCCGGTCTCAAAGGGTACACGGATGGTGGAGAACCACTCTTTTTTGTAGACGTTCTTGTTCTGCCCCCGGCGCTCCGTCCAGGGCTGAGCCACACAGGCCACATATTCGCTGGCCTCATAGACGTTTTTCCGGCACTGGCACTCCTGCTTTTGGATGTAATGCCGGTTGCCCAGCAGGTTCGCCCAAAGATAAGCGGGCAGTTTGACGGCCATTTTCAGGCGGGAGGCGGTGTTATCCACGCCGTATCCCTTCCGGCTGGTGAGGAAGCAGAGCGATGCGGTGCGCTTGCTTTTGTGCACCAGCTTCTGGGCCGCAGCCATATCGCTGCCCACGCCGTCCAGAGGATAAATATCCACGAACAAGCCGATGCCGTAGTCCTTTTCGTTGTCAAACTCGATTTTATAGCGCATGTCGCTCATGCGGGCGATGGGATGGGGATACTGGGGCACCAGCGAGTTTTCAAACAGCTTGAAGGGAGCCATCTCCTTCTCGTGCCCGGCACAGTAGCGCACCAGCCTGTCGTAGTCAGGCCGGGGCATCATCACGTCGATGTCGTCGTCCCAGGGGATGATGCCCTTGTCGCGAATGGCGCCGATCAGCGAGCCATACATCAAAAAATAGGTCAGCTGCTGCTCTGTGCACAGTTTGTCGATGAACCGCAGCACCTCAAACGCCCCCAGCTGCGCCTCTCGGAACGTCAGCTTTTTCCCCGGTGTTCTTTCCATCACAGCCACGTGATCCCCCTTCTGTATTCCTGGCTTGCGCAGCGCCGTGAAGCGGAACCGTCCGTGTCAGCCCTTTCCGTCCGGGGCCTGGCGGTTCCGTTTATTTCTCAGCCTGGCGTATACCATCTTTATATTTTCCATAAGAAATGCGTCGCGCATCAACAACAGCGTTCCAAAATATACGGATGCGCCGCCTCCAATGGCCACACACAGCATCAGGAACGTCTGATCTGCCGACCGGCAGAACAGATAGACCGCGACCAGCATCAACAGCCCGCCGATCCAGTTTTTTACCGAAAGGCGCAGCAATTCCCCAATGTTTACAAGCTTTTTCCTGCTGAGGAAGGCAAGCAACATCGATGCTCCTACCGTTTCTGCTGCGACTGATGCGGCCGCCGCGCCCACCGAAAGAAATCTTGGGATCAGCACCGCGTTCATGGCCACGTTCACCACAGCGCTGGTCACAACGGCCATCGTATATACGTTCTGCTGCTTTGTGGGGATGAGGTACTGCACGCCGACCACATTGCTGATGGAAACAGCGACCACCACACAGCTGTAGATGGGCATCAGGATCTCGATCTTCTCATAGCCCGGTCCGTAAAACACCGGCACAAACAGATGTGCAAATCCAATAAGGCCGCACATGATGGGCACGCCCAGAAGCCACACGAACTGAAACGACTTTTTCAGGTAGCTCTTGATCCCCGCTTCATCCTGTTTGTGATACAGCTGGGCGATCCGGGGCGCTACCACCGTTCCCAGTGAGGTGACGACCATCAGTGCAACACGCACTACCTTCTCGGTCTGCTCATAATACCCGTTTTCAGCCGCGCTGGGCGAGAACGCCCCGATCATCATTTTGTCCAGCACGCTGTACAGCTGGATCGCAATGGTCGGAATGAACAAGAGAAATATCTCCCGCACATCCTTGAACGGCCGCCATTCCCGCATCGGAATGGCGCAGACAAGTCGCGGCACGTACGGCCACACCGACAGATTTCCCAGCAGCGTCATGCCGCCGAGTATCCCGGTGTAGACCACCACGTCGTTCGGAGATTTTACCATTAAAAACAGCAGAAAGACGTTCAGCAGTTTGGTCAGTGTGTCCCGCACGACGATTTTTTTGAACTCTTCCATCCCCTGAAACAACCAGGAGACGTCCGCCGCAACAGCCACCAGATACAGCATCTGCACCAGGGCGGGCACCTTGTACTTGCAAAATCCCGAAGCCAGATAAACGCAATAGACCGCACTGCACAGCAGTGTGGTCACAAGGCGAAATGAAAAAACGTCGAAAAACTTTCTGCTTCGTTCGACCACATCGTTCTGGTAGTATGCAATGGTCCGTTGGGCATAGGACGTTGTGCCCATCACCGCAGCCAGCACAAAGCAGGAAACCACAGAATAGGTGTAGCTGCAGATGCCGATTCCTTCCGCACCCAGCGTTCGGGCAATGTACGGTGTTGTAACGATCGGCACAAGGAGCACCAGCACCTGATAGCTCATATTGAGGAAATAGTTCACTTTTATGCTTTTGCCCATTGTTTTCCTCTGCTCCCGCCTTCACCGACTGCTGTTTTCACAGCTTTGGCTGTTTGCCGCCGCTTCATCGCGTTCCAAGGAAGATGGCACAGCGGATGGTGGCGCTCATGTTCTTGTTCATATATCTCGTCTTGCAGGACAGTGCCAGCCCCGCCCTGGAAAAAAGCGACCGCTTATACCCGGCCACCTTCTCCAGCCATGCCCGGTCATCTTCTTTCAATTCACTGCCGTACAGCGTCAAAAGTGACCGTGCCTGTTCCGCGATGCCTGTCGCTCCGGCGTTGCTGACCGAACGGAGCCGCTCGACCAGCGTCCCCCACAAGCCATGCGGCACACCGATCGTGTTGCCGCCGTGCTGGCGATACTTCATGCTGCATCTTGGGTCGAACACGACCCGGCCGCCCATCGCTCCGCACAATTCCACCGCATAGAAATCATGCATGACCACCCTGTCCGGCGCCGCCTTCTCCTGTATCATCCGGGCAAGGGCATTGTTGAACACCATGGTGCACCCAAGGCATCCACCCGCGCAGGTCACAGTTCGAAAGTCTGTTCGCGGCGTGCTTTTATACACACACCGGCCCAGCGGCGACAAGGCTTCATCCACCAGCTCCGCGTTGGAAAAATACAGCACGGCATTCTCCCGGGCGGCATCGATCTTTTCCAGAGTTTCCAGCGCCCACGACAATTTTTCAGGCATCCAGAAATCATCCTGGTCCGCAAACGCGTACCAGTCGTAACCCAAAGTGCGCCGCACAAGATCAAGGAAGCTCTGTGCCGGGCCCATATTTTCGCCCGTATACCACCGGAGGAGCCCTCTCGATTCATAGTCGTTGAGGATATCTTTCGTGCCGTCCGTTGAGCCGTCGTCCCGCACCCACAGATCCAACTCAAATTCACCTGTTTGATCGAGAATGGAGTCAAGCTGCTCCCGGATGAATCTCGCACCATTGTAAGTGGACATCAAGACCGCTGCTTTCATGGGCTTCTCCTTTGCAATGAATGTGCGGACGGGCTCAGACGGGACGGACCATCAGACGTTGTGCGCGCTGTTTCTGTCCTCGGCAAAGACCTTCTCATACTCCTGCCCGATCTTCTGCCAGCTGTAAGCCGTTTTCACCCGCTGTTTGGCCTTTTCGCCCCAGGCCTGCGCCTCGCTGGGCAAGATCTTGTCCGCCTGTTCGATCAGTGCGGCCAGACTGCCCGGCTCCTTCGTCCAGTAGAGCGCCGCGTCCTCGGCCACCTCCCGGTTGAAGCCCACGTCCAGCAGCAGGTTCAGGTCGGTGCTGCCCAGCGCCTCCAGCAGGCTGGGATTGGTGCCGCCCACCTCATGGCCATGGAGATAGCCCCAGGCGTTTTCCCGGATCTTTTTCAGCAGTTCCTGGTCGTAGACCGTGCCCACGAACTTGATGCGCGGGTCGCTTTTGAAGTGCAGCCGGGCCTCCAGCTGCTCCAGGAACTTGTCGTTCACATTGGTGATGATGGCGAAGTCCCGGGGCGACGTGCTCTTCATGAATTCCCGGATCATCGTCTCATAGTTGTTCTCGGGCACAAAGCGGCCCACCACCAGGTAGTAGCCGCCGGGCGCAAGGCCCTTGTCCCGCAGCCATGCCGTGTACTGCGGGGCATCGTCCGGCAGGGCGCTGTCCCGCGTCTCCGCGCCGTAGGCGATGTAGGTGGTGCGGGGATCTGCGCCGCCGGGGCCTTTGCCGTCGTAGCAGGCGTGGATGTAACTTTCGATATTCGTTGAATCGCAGATGACGAGGTCGCTGTGCCGGACCATCATCCCTTCGGACAATTTCCAGTATTTGCGCACGGGCGCGCTCCACTTGGCCCGCATCCACTCGTGGCCGTCCGGATTCAGGAACACCCTGCCCCCCAGCTTGTGGATGCGCTTTTGGAAGTGCGCCGCAAAGGGGCCGATGCGGCAGGCCAAAATATAGACGATGGGATGGGGAATGTGGTGTTCCTCGATATAGCGGCAGCAGGCTTCCAGCGCCGCGATGTCATAATAGATGGCCACCGCGGGCCCGATGTTCGGCACCTTGATCTTGAAGCAGCGGGCGTTGTGCAGCTCAAACACGCCGTCACCCAAAGGCCGGGCCTGCGGCAGCCGGGTCTCGTCCATGCAGCCGTCGCCGTTTGCCTTGCAGGCCACATGATACTTCAGTTCCCCGTTGTGCTGGTGATATTCCGTCAGTTTATACACGAAGGTCTCATATCCGCCGTACGCCCCCAGCGACTTGGCCCCGACGATAAACACATGCTGCATCTTACTTTCCCTCCTGCGGGCCATCCTTTGCACGGGCGGCGCTCAATACGCGCCGTCGCCCCGCAGCACCACACCCACGGTTTTGAAGAGGATCTTCATATCGGTGAGGAATCCCTGTTCCTCCACATATTTCAGGTCCAGGCGCATCCAGTCTTCAAAGCCCACATCGCTGCGCCCGCTCACCTGCCAGTAGCAGGTGAGACCCGGTTTCACCGCCAGACGGCCCCAGTCCCAGTCGGTGTATTGTGCCACTTCCCGGGGGAGCGGAGGCCGCGGCCCCACGATGCTCATTTCCCCTTTCAGCACGTTCCACAATTGCGGCAACTCATCGATGCTGGTCTTACGGATGAAGCTTCCCACCGGCGTAACGCGGGGGTCGTTCTCCATCTTGAAGGCCGGCCCATCCACCTGATTGTATTTCTGCAGTTCCGCCAGTCGCTCTTCCGCATCCACATACATGCTGCGGAACTTGTACATTTTGAAATGAACGCCGTTTTTCCCCACACGCTCTTGGGCAAAAATCGCGGGACCGCCGTCGCACCGTTTCACCGCGATGGCGGTGATAAGCATAATAGGGCTGGCCAGTACCAGCCCCAACGTCGCTCCGATCAAATCCATCGCGCGCTTCACAAACGCCCAAATCGGGCCTTTGTCCGGGGTGCTGCGCACGTTCAGCAGCTTCAGGTTCCCCGCCGCCTCCACCGTGGGCGTGGCAGGAATGAAATCGTTGTACTGGGGGATCACCGACGCCTTTGCGCCGTAGCGGCCGCAGGCGGCGATCATTCCGCCAAGCCGGTCCATATCCGTGCCGGACAAGGCAAAGACCACCTGGTCCACCCGCTGTCCGCTCAGCAGCGCGGAGAAATCGTCGTATCCGCCCAGGCGCGCCTCACCGTATTCCGGATGGGCCTGCGAGGACACATACCCCACCAGCTGGTACCCATACCGAACGTTCTCCTTCACGTACCGGATGTAGCGCTCGGCAAATTTTCCTTCGCCCACCACAAGAAGGTTCCGCCGGGCATATCCCAGGCTCCGGCTGTGCCGCAGGATCGAACGGAACACCAGCCGTTTCGCCAGCACCAACCCCACGCTGAACACATAGAAAAAGCCCAGCACCATACGGGAAAAGTCGGTGAGGCGGGCAATGTAGAGCACTGCGCCCACGCCGAGAATGCCGACGCCGTTGATGACGGCGATGGTGCCGGCTTCCTGAAAGAAATTCCGAAACCGGAATGAACCGTATAAGCGGCAGAACACATAGGCAAGGCCGATGCACACCGCATAGACGCAGGCCACCACCACATACTGCCGGTCGAACAGGCTGAAAAAGGAGGTCGGAGCGCCGCCCATATAGCCGTTTCGCAGCCAGGTGGCCAAGCCGTAGGCGACCAGGATCAGCCCCACGTCAATGGTGAAATTGGCGATATTTACAAGACCCTGATGCCTGCGCATTGTTCCACACACCTTTTTCTTTATGCTGACAAGAAGGATTTTCCGTGATGGGAACCATCACGGAAAAAAAGGGGCATGCCCCTTTTGCGGCAGCGTCACACTTCAGCGAAGGCGCCGTGCCCGTATTTTCGATTCAAGAAGTCGTTTGCGGGGCGCCCGTGTCAGGCGCGAAATCCCCCACCCGCTCTTTCGGCAGCAGGAAGAGCACGCAGGGCATCAGCCACAGGCACACATTGACGCAGGGCCAGATGACGTGGTTCTCCATGAACCCGTGGGCCAGCATCACCACGAGGCAGGCGCTCTCGGTCACGGCGCCCTTTTTCATGAGTCGCCATAGAAGTACTGCCATGGCACCCCAGAGCAGGATGCTCGCCACCGGACCCGCATAGATCCACAGGTTGACATAGCAGTTGTCCACAACATAATCTACATCCCACAAGCCCTGCCCTGCGATTGCAAGGGATGTTTCGGAAAAGGCTTTGTTTGCAAGGTACAGGCGGCCCGTAAAGATATCGTTCAGCTTCACCAGCAGCGCGTTGTCGGGCGTGTACAGCCAGCTGCCCAGCAGGCTGGCCGCCAACGCCAGCACGGGAGCCGCACTCACCAGCACCCGCACCCACACCGGCCGCGCGATCCCCGGCAAGAAACGGAGCAGCAACGTCAGCGCGATGAGCAGTGCAAGGCAGACCACAGCCGCACGGCTGGCAGGGCCCTCGTTGCAAAACACCAGCGCCGCAGCCAGCACGATAAAATCAAACCATTTCAAATTCCGCACCTGCCGCAGGCAGACATACATAAGGCACAGGGCAAGCACGATAACGCCGGTGAGGTTATACCACCCATATCCAAAGCTGTTGCGCATGCGGCCGTCGTCCCACAATTCGGACAGGGTGCCGATCCATCCGGCCGACGAGGCCAGGGCCACCGCCAGAAAGCTGGCACAGCTCGTCACAAGCCCGGCTTTCAGCGTGCGCCGCAGCGGAGCATCCTTTGCCGCAAGCATGTAGAACAGCACCATGGCGAACCAGTACTGATGATTATTGAGATAGACCCAGCGGAACACAAAGAAAAAGCAGTATGCCGCAGCCAACTGCCGGCCGGAATAGCGGGTAAAGAGCACTATTTTCAGAATAAGGAGCATCGAATAGGCGATGTTCAGCCAGGACGCGAGGAAGCCATACCACGGCTGGTCCAGTTCCCGCACGAGACTGTTCATAAAGAACATGTCAAACTGAAGCAGCACCACCGACAAAAGGAACATCCAGCCGCCGATCGCTACCCGCGCGTCGCCGCCCCAACCGCCGAACAAGAACACTTCATCGCTCAGGCCGGCGCGCACTTTTTGCGCAAAGCTGCCTTTTGCCGTCACAAGCGCCCGCACCGCGAGCCAAACAAGGCCCAGGGTCCAGCCGATCAGAACGAAGTCAAGATAACCGTAGATGCCGGTGGTAAATAGTGACAGGGGCACTGGTTTCATCCTTTCTCTGGCCGAAAATACTGTGTCATCCTCTGTTTTAATTATGCTCGATTTTGTCTTATTTGTCCACACTACAGTTTTGCTGGATAAGAGCTGTCGATTTCTTCTCTTCCAGAGGCCTAACGAGTGCCAGTGTGCGTTTTATTCCAATTTGTCCGCCTCTGCGCGGGCATTCAAACACTGCCTCATCCGTGCTTTCTCACGTTTAAGCTGTGAGCTGCGAATCAAATGCTGGCGGGCTTTTTCCTTGTCGTACCGCCTCTTCTGCACGCAATCCTCAGAAAACAAAGCATTTTTTAGCATTCCAACTAACTCATCGGTCTGTCGGCGGATCGCCTTTTTCTCTTCACGACGCCGTTCGTTGAGCGACCGGCTCTCCTGCCGGTCAGCCTGCAACTCATTTTTTATTGCAAGGTACCGATTCTGAGCCTGCTTCCCGCCCTGAAGCTGCAACAACCAGCGTTTCCCAGCCCGCAACCACATGCGAATTCGACGTGGCCACACATAACGCAAGTTTCCTCGCAGTCGGTATACCAACCAGTAACGCAATGGATTCGCCACGTGATTCGCAAGCACATGCTTGATTAGCACACCCGAAATTCTCTCGATGTTTCCTCGATAATAGAGTAAATGGGGTCGTGTTTCCAGAACCGGGCTGTGAAAACCATCGTCCTTAATGGTTTGTTCCAGCATATCACATACTCGAATATACGCCGGAGTTTCCCCCACACTATACCATTCATTGAGCAGATTGATGTCCATACTGTACTGCGCCTGCACTTGCGGGTCGTCCCCGTAATACAGTGTCTGACGGAACTCCTCAAAGGTACGCACAAAGGAGCAGTTGTTAAAAATGGGCATCGCGCTACTACGAGGCATGAATACCGGCCGGATTACAAACGTGGGTTTACCGCTGAAGTAAGCTTCAATGGCGCTTGTACTGTTCCAATTATAAATCACATCGCACGCATTCAGCCAGTGCTTGATGGCCTCGTCAGGAATACAGAAGAACCCTCGAGTCGTCCTTTGCATTGCCTGTAGCTCGGGATTTTTCATCTCTGAAGGATGGGGTCGGTAAATAATCTGCACATTTTCGGCGTCTGGCTCAGCCAACAGCTGCTTCGCCCATGTCAGAAATGCACTTTGGCTGTCAATACTGGCAGTACGGAAAATATCGATTGCCTGATCCGTCATCAGCGGACTAACACTGTTCAACTTAGGCATTTTTGCAAAAACGAAAGACGAGATAAACAAGGCAGTCCGCTTTTTCGGGTCCAGTCCATACCGCGCGAACAGTTTGTCGCGGGAGATAAGCATATTGTTCAAAGGCCACCGATAAAAATCCAATGTAACATACCCTGTAACCGTAACATTTGCAGGCTCTACACCCACCACGTTTAAAAGCCGCTTGCGGTTCTGCTCGCCCCAAGAAACATAGCGCACATTGTGCTGTAATACCCCTGATGAATTCCAGTCTGCATTTGCCCACTGCTCAGGCGTCTCCCCCTCCAATACATTGTTTGGAGGCACTTGTTCCCACTGGAGGTTTACTACCTTGTCGAAAGCACTAACAAATCCGGTGAATGTACGGTACACCGTGTCCTTATAACAGGTTGCCAGCACCGCCACCTTTGTTCGATATTTAGTGTAGAAGCGGTGGGTGTAGCTATGCCAGAAACTCTGGAATCCCACCTTGTACCCCCGACGCTCCAACTCGGCTCCCAGCAGACTGATGTTCTCAAATTCCCGATTCTTTACATCGTACACAAACAGAAAGTCTACATCACGCATTATAGAAACCCCTCACAAACATTCGTTGATCTGGTGTTTGATTCTGTTGATTTCATCCTCACTGGAACGGTTAAGCAGATATTTGGAGGCATCGTAGCTCTTTTTCTGTCGGGTATCGCGATTCTGTACCATCCGTTTGAATTCAGCTCGCATTTGCTGGTAGGTCTGACGAATCTGCTGTCGGTCGCTCCAATACTGCAGTCGTTGTGCTTCCAATGCCTGCTGCACCTCGTGCACCCGCCGAACCGGCAGCAGAGTTTCCCGACTCTGCTTTTGGGCAAAGAGCATGC
Source organism: Candidatus Allofournierella excrementavium (assembly GCF_048526665.1). Taxonomy (NCBI): domain Bacteria; kingdom Bacillati; phylum Bacillota; class Clostridia; order Eubacteriales; family Oscillospiraceae; genus Allofournierella; species Candidatus Allofournierella excrementavium. The sequence goes on along the minus strand of NZ_DBGFPE010000016.1, from coordinate 160,082 downwards.
ACAGGCCATACTGTGCCAACCGTGCGCCACAGCCCACCAGCTTGTACAACTTTCGGACGATTCGTGGGCAGGAACGATTGATCTCAGGCCCCAGTAATGTGATCCACCCCCTGACGCAGCAGAGTCGGTAATTGAATCGATGTGCTATGAAGTTCATCCAAACATAAACAACATTGTATTCGAACCACATCTTCCAGCAGGGTACAGAAGCATACCTCGGCAGTTGAGGACTTTGATAGGCCGAATCACTGCGGGTCTCCTCCAGCCAGTCGCAAATATTGAGATAGGCCGCCTGGCCTAAATGCAGGCCATACCACTGATCAAGCACCGCTGGGTCCAAAGAGGGATTGCTCTCCTCCTGGTCTAACACCGATGTTTCAAACGCTTCATAGGTCTGGATGGCTTTGCTGTTCTCAAAAATCGGCATATCACACTGCCGTGGCAGCGAAACGGGGCGCAACAAATAGGTCTTAACTCCACTGACCCAAGCCTCGATAGCACTGGTGCTGTTCCAGATATACACCTTGTCGCAGTCTGCAATCCAGTGGCGGATGGTAAACTGCGGCACGCAGAAAAAGCCGCGATGCTTGCGTTGCATCGTCAGCAGATCTAGATTTTCCGCCTCGCTTGGGTGTGGGCGATAAATGAACTGCACATCCGGATATCGCTCCAGTAATTTTTCTATCCAAGCCAGAACCAGTTTTTGGGACTGCGAGGAGATCTTTTTGGTCAGCGATTTACCATCCTCGTCTGCGGTAGCCTCAAGCGCGGGTGGTAGATTCACATATGCAAAGGAAGAAACAAACAAACACGTCTTTTTCTTCGGATCCGCACCGATTTCGCCCAACAACTGCTCCCGACTTTTCAACAGAGGGCGGAACTGGGGCAGGTACAAGTCCAACGCGATATAACCGGTAATCCTGGCGCAGTTCTCATCTACACCAAACTTTTCCACCAGCCGCTCCCAACTCTTACGTCCCCAGCACACATTGCGTACATGGAGCGCGGTTTCCTGATAGGTCCACGACGTTTTTTCTGTGGATTCGTAGGAGTAGTTCACCGGCACCTGTTCCCACTGCAGGCAAAACACTTTTTTGTATCTGCGTGCAAAGCCGGTAAAGAATCGGTATACCTCGTCGTTGTAGCAGGCCGATATGACAAGTGTATCACAAGAATATCCGCTGTCTTTCTTTTTCTTCAACATCGTCCAGCTGTTGACAATCGCCGTGGTATATCCTCGCCGTTCCAGCTCGCACGCCAACAGGCATATGTTCTCTAGTTCCCGCGCCTTCACCTCGTACACGAACAGGAAATCCACATGCTTGTCCGTCATTATAAACTTCCTCACTTTTCTCCTCTGGCATCCTCATCTTTTTTACAAAACAACTTTCGGCAGACTGAGCGGCACTTTCTCCACACCCGCCGAGCAAATTCATACGCCAATCCTGCCGTTTTTTCCCAACCTTTTCGCATCAAGAGGATCAAACTGCTGTATCCCTTAATCCACCAGAAGCGCATGAGAATCGACCAATATTTATCTTTTCCAGTCGTTCCGATGAGACTTTGAAGATCCTCCAAGATCTCCGCCACAAAACGGTCATAGCCATACCGACCAGAGGCAACCACATGCTCATAACACTGATCCGCGATACGTGCGCAATATTCTGGTTGCTTTTCTACAATATCCATCACTTCGTCCAAATTGGAGAAGTCCTCCTTGATGGGAATGTAGTGGACATTGGGCTCCAACACGCCAAAGTAATCACCCTCTACCATAAGCTGGCAGGTATGGGTCATCGCACACTCAAACACTCGTGGTCCCAGGATGCGTGTTTGGATAAGCCCTTCTTGTCCGTGGTAGCACTCCCGATCGATTTCCTCATCCGTAGCGTTTGGATGTTCCTTGATGTACGTCAAAGTGTGTTGGCGGAGACTCCCATCTGAATCCAGCAAGCTCGATCCACCCAAACAGCCCAGCGCAGCGCGACTACGCAGGAGGAACTCATACCAAGCGTTTCCGGTGATGGTATTTTTATAGCTGTCCATGTAAGTGAGCTTTACGTCTTCCTTTAAGCCGGGGTGGCGTGGCAGCCTTTCATGGAATGCTTGGGCCAGTCGCGTCTTGAGTTGTCCGTGGAAACCAAACACATAGTTGGCGCTTCCCGCCCGGTACACCACGTCCAAGTCCTTCCGGGGCATCTTCTTTTCCCGCTTTTGAACCCAACGGAGCGTCTTGGGGTCTATGTATCCCGTAAAAACCGGATGACAAATATTGCCTCGACCAGTTTCACTCGAGGGATAGATCACTTCCTGGTCTTTATAAAAGCAGCTTGAGAAGATGCGCTGCACATTAAAGTCGCGGATAATTGCCCAGAGCGACTTGGTGTAGATATACTCGTCGTGCGGGATGATTGCCTTGACACCTTGAAGTTTTTGCAGGGTTGGGCGAATCTCCTCATACATCTTCCAGAATGACTTTTGGTCAAACCGAAGAGCCAGGAATGTATAGTGAAACAGTACCGCATCAAAGGGGATTTTGGTTAACTCGGCTGGGATACCTCGTCCAGGGATATAGTTAAAATAATAAAAGTGGTGACCATAGCCGTAGCGCCGGAACGAGTAAAGATGGTTGTCGTGTGTACGGACAATGCTGTGTCGTGGTTTCCAGTACAAGATTAAAATGTTCATTTTATGTGTGCGTCCTTTTCCAGATTTACAGAGCAGACTCGAACGATCCGCGCAGTCGATTAAACAGCTTGGTGCCAATGAGCCAAAACGCACAGATCCATGCAATCAGGATCAAGACTCCCGGCAAGCTGATTGCTGTATGCGAATACAGCGCGCACCGATAGAGGTTGACCAATTGATAGAAAGGATTTATTCCTACGATTGCCCTTAACGGTACTGGTAAACGCTCAGGATAATACAAAATCGGAGTAAAAAACATTGTACACATGAGCAGCACACTCAAAACCTGCACCAAATCGCGCAGGAACACCACTACTGCGCTCACCGATAAGCCAATGCCCATAATCATGAGAAAAGTGCAGGGGATTGCCAACAGCAGCCAGAAAATTGACAAGGAGAAACCGACTCCCGAAAGCACCGCCAACAGCGACGCAAACACCAGTGTTACCCCTACCGATGGCAATCCCATCAATGACGCAGCAATAGGAAAATATTGGGCCTTAACTTTGAAATTTTTGAGAATAGACCGATTGGCCACCAAGCTATTGGCGGAGTTCATAATGCCCTCACTAATTGCCTGCCAGGGTCCGTAGCCACAGATAAGCCACAGCACATGCTCCAACGGATTCTCCGTGGTACCAGCAAACACAAAACCAAACGCAAACACATATACCCCCATCTGGAGGATAGGGCTCAGAACAATCCATATTTTTCCAATCTGAGTGCCGGTGAAACGGGTGCGGTAGTTCATTCGCCAAAGGTTCAGAATCTGTGCAGCCTCAGTTTGTATCTTGTTTCTCAGTACTTTCATTCGTGACCTCTTCCTTGTGCAATTTCAGCAGTTTAATCCGATTTCGGTAGTAGACCTGGGGACTGTCCAAATAGTTGTAGTATTTGTCGTTCACCATACGAAACAGTACCGTCCGTCTCGCTGTTAATGCGTTGCCATCTCTCACCGAAAGCATCACCTGATACCAACCTGTATTGAAGTTACAGTCAGGGATATTCAAAGTGAGTCGGAGGGTCTGTCCCTTTGCAACTGAGAGTGCTTTGCCAACCTTTTCGATATAAGACTGGCGGAACAGCAGATATCCCCGCATACTGTAACACTCAACTGTTAAATTGAGATTCTCCGCCTGTCGCTCGCCGCGTAGTGCGGCCACCACACGCACGTCAGAGTGGATGGTAATTGCCGCACTATTGCCTCCGTCTGCACCCAAAACCTGCATATCGCAGATGCACACAGCACCATCTACCACACTATTGCGGGTTTCCTCCTCCATTTGAGCCAGCATGTGTTGCTCCTGCTCCGCTTTCACCGCGAGCTCAAACGCTGCTGTGACCTCTGCGGAGGGGCCATCCATTACCACACGCCCTTTGTCTATCCAAATACAGCGATCAGTGTATTTGCGGATAGTCGACATGGAGTGAGAAACCATCAAAAGAATTTTCCCTTTCTGGCAAAGCTCCTTCGTCTTTTCTTCTGACTTGGCCTTAAACTCCATGTCCCCCACACCAAGCACCTCATCAATTACCAAAATTTCCGGCTCAGTGAACAGGATACATCCAAATGAGACCTTTGCAATCATACCGGAAGAATAAATCTTCATCGGTTGGTCAATGTACTCGCCCAATGCCACGAAGTCTACCACTTCTTGCACTTTCTCTTCTATCTTATCCGCCTGAATCCCAGACAATCGTGCCGCATCCCGGATGTTTTCGCGACCAGTAGCCTCCGCATTTATACTGCTTCCAATCTCCATGACGGGGGTAACCTTTCCGACGATGTCCAATTCGCCGCTGGTCTGAGCACTATATCCCGAGAGGATGTTCAGCAACGTGGATTTTCCTGCCCCATTGCGGCCGATGATTCCCACCCGCTCGCCATGGTGAATCTGAAAGCTGATGTCCTTTAATGCCCAGAAATCCTCTTCTCCTTTTTTTGCCACTGTTTTAAGATAGGCCATCGGGCTAGACAGGTATCTCTTTGACAACTTATTGCATTTTATATGCATTCCACACACCACTCCACGTGTTTATTTAAAAGCGGCTGCTCCTTTTCTGGCAACACTGTACCTTCAACGGTAAAGGGAATCCATCGCTGTTCGTCGTAAATTTTCACAAGCGGACCTTCTCCGCTGGGCGGCGGATCGCCAAGCGACAGCGTACAATAGTATTCACCCGTTTCCAAATTGACATTTTCCATGCGAAACTCATAATCATATACGCCTTTGTGTCCGGCAGATACGTTGTTATCCATCTTACAAACGTGTATGATTCCGCCAGGACGTTGCCGCCTAATAATGGACACAGCAATAGTCAAAATCCGGCTCTCCGGCACCTTGGAAACCTGCACCGAAAACCGTATGGTCACATCCTGTCCGCTGACATGATGAATCACCGTTTCAGCGAGTCGCTCACGCTCCAAAAGGCAGACCTCATCAGTAGCCCTTCGGGCCAATCCCAGGTAGGTGTTGACTGTCTGATAACTCTTACCTTCGAACGCCACCCTCCCTTTGTTCAAGTAAATCGCCTTGTCGCACAGTTTTACCACAGAATCCATATCGTGGGTAACAATAACACCACTGGCCCCGTTGTTCAGCAGGGCGAACAACCGTCTCCAAGCCTTGGCCTGGAAATATTCATCTCCTACCACGAGGGCTTCGTCGATGAGAAAAACGTCTGCTCGTCTGGCAGTAGCCGCAGCGAACAACAGGCGGGCTTTCATTCCCGATGAGTATTCCCGTACCGGCTTATCAAAAAAAGGGCCGATCTCGATGAACTCGCGGATTTCCTCCACCAAGGTGGGGATTTCCTGTTCCGGGACCCCCAAAAACTCAAAATATTCCTCGCAGTATCTGCGCCCGGTTGCATTAGCGTCCAAAAAAGTTCCCATCTCAAACAGGGCGGACGGCTCACTTGCCACCCACAAGTTTCCTCCTGTCACCGAGTACACACCAGCCAGAAGGCGCAGCAGGGTGGACTTCCCCGCGCCATTGCGGCCGATAACCCCCAGAAGCTCTCCCTTTTCGACGGAAAATGTCAGTTCTTTCAAAACGTTGATCTGCTTGGCCGTATTGCGCACCAGTTGTCCCAGCGTTGCGTGGCCCACATCTGTAAAGTCTTTAGACAAGTCGTTGGCACGAATAACCTGTTCTGCCATATGTTCGTTCTGCACAGCACTTTCTCCTTGTTTTAGGGCGGTGAAACTCATCTCTCTGCCCCGCCGCCGTGGCGCTTTTGTCTTACCGTGTGATACAATCTCGGCGATATTTGGTAGAGCCCCTGTGCCAACGATTGTTTCAAATGCCGCCGACGGAGAACTCTTTCAAATTTCCGGTTTGCCTCGTCCGCCGCTCTGAGCACCTCTCTCCAGCCTGTCTGGTCGGCGTTTTGAAGTGGTGCCGCACTGCGGATCTCCGCCATTATCTCCCCGGCGAACTTACGATAAGTATATCGTCCCGAAGCGACCAGCGTCTCATAGCAGCGTTTCGCGATTGTCTCACAGGCGGAAATGTCTCTGATCATCTCCAGCACATGCCCGATGTTGGAATAATCCGGCTCAAGTTCGATGAAGTCTCGCCCTGGTTCCAGCACTCCCCGATAATCATCTTTCACCAGCACTTGACAGGTGCATGTCATCGCGCACTCAAAGATTTTGGGGCCAAATAAGTGAGAGTGTATCTGTCCGTCCATTCCGGGGTAACAAGCTTGCTCCACTTCTTCATAAGTGGCCTTTGGATGCTGCTTGCTATACTGGGTAGCCGCACGGCGCAAAGAACCATCCGGATCCATCAGACTGGAACCGCCTAAACAACCAATTGTTGTGCGGCAATTCAGCAGATAATCGAACCACTTATCCCCTACGATGGTGTTTACATATCCGTCTTCGGTCATGCGTATATCCGTATGCAGTCCGGTATCTCGCACTGCCTCCTGCATTTCCAAGGCTACCTGGGTCTTGAGGTAACCGTGCTGACCGAACGCATAATCCGATTGCAGTGCCCGATAACCTACGTCGATTTTTCGACTGCGGCTTGTTCTGGAGTTAATCCACATTTGGCGGGTTTCCTCCACGTATCCGGGAAGGACCGTGCTGCACAAATTTGTTTTTCCCGTCTCCGCAGCTGGAAACACCGTCTCATAGTCTTCCGGGTAAATCGTAGCATACACATGGCCTACATCCAAGTCACGAATCATTTTCCAGAGCCAGCGTGTAAAGACGTATTCGTCGTGCACAAAGAAAACTTTATACCCTTTCAATCGCTGTAAAAGAGGGCGCAGCTTCTCATATTGCTGTTCAAAATCCTGATCAAACCGAGCCGCCAGAAAGGTATAGTGAAAAATCACAGCATCATAGGGGTAGGCCAAAATCTCCTCTGTAAGCGCAGCCGGCCCCCATAAATTCAGATAGGCGAACTCATCGTCGCCGCCGTATCGCTGAAATGAATACAGATGGTCATCGATCGTCGGGCGGTCTTGAAGTCGAAATCTTCGATGCAAAACCAGAACCTTCACTTAGCTATCTTCCTTTTCTCAGTAGTTTCTGTGCTCTCTTGGTAGAGTAGCAGCAACTTCTCCGTCATGGTTGCCAAGTCTCCATATTCCCTGCACTCCCGTCCCATCTGGACGCGTTCTTCCGGTGTTCGGACTGGACGGGTCAGCGCCTCCGCCCAATCCCGCACAGGAGCACTCAGCGGCAAACGTATGCACTCCTCTGGGCTGCAGCACTCTGCGGGGACACCCTCAGACACAACACTGGGCAGGCCGCTGCACCGGGCTTCAAGCAGCGCCATCGGCATCCCCTCAAATTGAGAGGGCATTAAAAACACATCCATAGCGCACAGGTATTCCCCTACTCGCTCCGTTCTTCCGGCGAAGAAAACATGTTCCGAGAGGCCTAACCTCTCAGCCTGTTGTTCCAGCGCAGCCCGTAGCGAGCCATCTCCCACCAGCAACAACCGTGCTTGTGAATCCAATTGCAATACAGCGGGCATCAGTTCAAGGGCAAAGGATGTGTTTTTTTCCTCCTCCAGTCGTCCTACACAGCCGATAATTCGCTCGGTTTTCCAGTGAAGCTCATTGCGTTTTCTCATCCTTGCCTGCAAATCAAAGCTAAAGCGGGAGGCATCCAGTGCGTTGGGGATGATTTGCACCGCTCCCTCCTGTATGAGACGGTCAGTAAACAGGAACTCCGCCGCCTTGCGCGAGCATGCTGCGAAGCGGGTAGCTGTTCTACTGGCGTAAGCGCGCACAGCCCGGTACCGCAGTCGGCGCAACAGACCCATGTCTGCTCGCGGCGAAGTGTGAGAGTGCAGTATGCGCACCGGTCGCTTTAACGCTTTCAGGCAATGGAGCACCAGGACCACTGAATGCGAGCAGGTATGCATGTGCACGACCATTCCGGCCCGCTGCGCTAGGAGCCGTTTCATGCGGGGATATTGGCGCAGCAATGCAAAAAACGTGTCTTTTTGACCGTTTTCTGATAGGCAGTCAACCTGACACCCGCGCGTTTGGAATTGCTTAACCATTACTGGGTCAAAGCGTCCCAAAACAATCAAATTCGTCGACCACCCGTGGGCGTTCAATGAAGAGATTGCGTTCTGGCAAAACGCTTCCACGCCGCCACCAGGACAGAGGGTGGATAAAATGTATGTCACTGAGTTCATCTTTTCTGCTTCCTTTTCGTGTCACTGAGCTCAGGCGTAGGCGGAAAGAAACGTACTCCCGCCGAGAATCCCCTCCAGATGGTCCCAATGCGTCGCGCGACATCCTTACCCGTTCGGAGCACCTGGACGGTGTGCCAGAGATCCTTAGTCAGCAGATATAACCAGCCTGCAACTCCTTCGCGCCGAAACAGTACCACATCGTTTCGGTAAAAATACTTATACCGCGGAATTCGTTCAGGCTGGTCGGTAGCAATGTTCACCGGAGCATTGTTCTTCATCGCGTGGACAACAACGCTTTGGGGAATCAGGAAGCAGTCCTGCTTGCGAGAAATGCGCCTGGTGTATTCCCAATCGTCACTCCAGATGTAAAACGCTTCGATGGGCAGCCCAACTCGCCGCACTTCTTCGCTGCGGAGAAATAGAGAGACGAAAGAGGACATTATAACCTTTACCGGTTGCTGCACATCATCCGCCACATCACGGAGCAATGAAACTCTCTGGCGATTCATGGCACATATTGAACCATCCACCCATAGAACACGGCTGGCGAGAAACCCATAGTTCCCGTTCAGGTGGCGGTCAGCACAGAGCAGTTGCTTTAGTGCATCGGGATAAGGCTGCGTGTCGTCATCCATGATCCACAAATACTTATACCCCAGTAAGACAGCCATCTCCATGCCCCGGCAAAATCCGCCGGCTCCGCCCAGATTCGTCGGCTCCCAGTGATACCGAATTGCTTCACCGTCTGCCAATTTGGCCATCATCTCTCGGGTTCCATCGGTGCTGGCATTGTCAAACACAAGGATGTCCGCCGCAGCATCCTGCTGCGCTTGGATCATCTCAATGCATTTTTGCAACAGTTCTTTTCGGTTACAGGTCACGATTACCGCCACAACTTCGTTCATTGCTTCTCCTTTTGCGTCGCATCACACATTGTTGACAGTCCCTGCGAATGCTTCTATAATTCACCTAAGACCAGCCAGCCTGGCTTTTTTGTCCATTCATCGATCTCTTTGGGGGAGCTTATGCGTCTGCTTTTTGTCACTCACCGTTTTTTCCCTGACTGCGATGCTGCGACACGCTGCGTCGCCAACCTGCTTTCTTCCATGAATTCCGAAGGGGTTATCACTGATGTGGTGCATCTTGTAACTGTCCGCCAAGGTCCGCCGTCTCCCGACCAAGTCATCCGACTTGGAGAAGCGTTTCCCTGCTTTTGCCCCGGCTGTGCAGACCATGATGATTTTGCTCTGGTCCTGCAGCAGGGCGCATTTTCCACCGTGCGCTGCCTGTTCCTCAAATTGTTTCAGAAGCTGGAATGGAAACTGTCGCCTATGTCTCGATACTGCGGTCTGAATGGAACCATGTACCGTGCATTCCTCAGAGAAATCCGTGCACAGCTTCGACACAGAAATTATGACGCGGTCATCGCCACTCTATGCCCTGCTGAGGGCGCGTTGGCGGCAGCTAAGGCAGCTGGGACAGTTCCCTTTTTCCTGTACCAATTAGATCCATATACAGATAACTTGGATAAACCAGCCAGCCAGCGCGAGGCACGCCGTCAACTGGAACAGCAGCTGTATCAAAAGTCGAAAGCCGTCTTTGCGACGCCCCTCATCTGCGAAAGCAAGCGAGTCTCTGGATTCCCCGGCTGGGAAAAGTGCCGAGGTCTTGAATTCCCCTTGGTGGTCCCCCGCACCACTGCCGCATTGCGGAAGGCACCCCGGTTTCTTGGCGTCTTCGCGGGCACACTGTATCCTTCTATCCGCCCGGCGGATGATCTTGTACAACTGGCTGCCCTACTCCAGGACAAGCCCGTCGACTTCTGCTGCCTTGGGAGCGGAATGAGCTATCTGCTCAAGTCTCCCTTTTGGGCGCCAAATCAGTCCAACATCCGTTGTTTAGGCAAGCTCCCGCCACAACAGGCGGAGGGATACGTCGGTGAGGCAGATTTTTTGATTAATATCGACAATAAAGCATCAAATCAGGTTCCGAGCAAAATCTTCGAGTATATCAGCACGGGCAAACCCATTGTCAATCTATATTACGACCCGAAAAGTCCATCACTATCATACTTCTTGCGATATCCCCAGGTGCTGAACCTGCTATGCGACCCGGACCGCGTTGAAGAAAACGCTGTGGCTCTCTGGCGCTTTGTCCGTGAGTGCCGGCAGCTTCATGTTGGTGCCGAATTGATTGAGAGGGAGTTTTTTGATGCCACACCCGCCGCCGTGGCTCACCAGATGTTGAACGCAATTCGCGGCTGATCATCCTCGTGGCTTCTGCTCATTGATGAGAAATCTGCTCATATTCAAAAGGCTATCGTTCTGCTGGTTTCGCGGCAACTGCTGTGCGATACGGGCCAGACGCTCCTCGTCCATGTTCAGCTGATCTTCCTTCGCATACATCTCAATCAGCGCGAGGGGGTCCACATCGTATATGCCGGAGTAACGATGGATCACCGGCAGATAGCTGGAGTGGAAACCCGCCACTCCGCAGATGGTATCGATGGGACTGATGGCGTGGCCGTCGGTAAAGTGCGCAACATATTCATATCCCAGCCAGAGCAGCTTCTTGATGTCGATCTCTTGGTAATATCCCAACTTCTGTGCCACAGCCACAAAGCGCTCCAGCACCACATTGCCTGCACTGCGGCCTAATCCCTGCAAAGATGCATCCACCAATTCAAAGCCCAGCTCCGCTGCATAGATGCTGTTGGCCACCGCCATGCCGAGGTTGTCATGCCCGTGATAGCCAAGGGCTATGTCGGACTTCTTGCGAATGGCCTCATAGTACCTCTGCAATGTTTCAGGGAGCATGCTGCCCGCAGAGTCCACTACGTACACATAATCTGCGCCGTAATCCTGGGATTTAAGTACTTGTCCCGCGAACTCTTCTGGCGTACAGGCGTAGGATTTCATATAGTTTGCCATGACCACCAGTCCGTGCCGCTTAGCCAATTCAATGAAAGGCCGGGACTCCTCCACCTGATCAACATTTGTTCCGACGCGAACGAAATCCAGCCCCTGATTGCACATGCGTTCCAACTGGTCCAGAGTAGCAATGCCAGGGATGCAGAACATTCCCACCTTGGCTTGCCGGATGCTCCGTTTGGCCTCCGCGAGATATTCCTCATCCGTGTGAAGTGCCCTGCCCTGCCCTGCCTCGCTCGCTCCGATGCCTTGGCCATGTCCGATCTCAATAAAGGGGATGCCGAGCTTATCGAGTTCTCCACCGATACGACGCACATCTGCATTGGAGAATTGAAAATTGATTTGATAGCTTCCGTCCCTCAAGGTGACATCCATAATTTGAAACCGGCTCATTCTTCACGCTCCTCTGTTTTGGTCAAAAAATAGGGCCTTTTTTTCAGTGTCTCTGTGATCAGTTTCTTGTACCCTTCGGCGGGGAAGTGCAGCAGATTTCCCCTGCCCAGTGCTGCACGGAAGAAGAAAGGTTGCTGCCGCACTAAAGCGTCCAGCCGGGAGAATTCCGGGCCGTCCTGAGGGCGGGTGTTATCGTATACATAGTGCACAGCGTAATCCCTTGCCTCCTTTCCTTCCACCACCATCGTGCCATTGAAAGCCTTGTTGTATCGATATGGTACTTGGTTCACACGTTCGACATAGTGAACAAAGGTTGAGCCGCAGTCAAAATTCATGCAAACGATCTGTCCGTCGTTCGCCAGGAACCGTTCCCAGAAGCTTCCCTCGCCGAAAGCCTCGTGCGTCCACTGTGCCGTGTACTCTTCGGCACGGGCACCCACCGCGACCACCGAGAAATTCGGATCGTAAGAACGGCGTGCATCCATCCTGTTGCGCAGATATTCCGGGAACATTCCACATTTAGTAGGTGTTGTGCAGGCGTCATACACCTCACCATGACAAAACGAATACGTAAAGGCAGGCAAAATGAGCGTGCCAGTCTTACCAATGGTCTGCAAAAAGGCATCGGTGAATGCCTCGCATAATTCTTGTGCATTCTCAGCCCCTTGAAGCTTGCCAAAGTAACCAAGATTTGAGTGCACAAAAACGTCCTGTCCTTCCTTCAATTTGATGGCTTTCAACGCCGTCAAAATGTCTTCGAATGTATAGCTGATCATGGTTATAACGTCAGAAGGGCCTCCCTTCCCAATCATTCGCTTCGCAATCCGTTTGTCTTATCTGTTGGCGGTATTAACAGCAACTCTTGTTCAAAAACGTCTCGCCCTGTGGTCGGGACGTTTTTTGTCTAGTGAGCAAAAAGCTTAACACTCGTCACTGTCCCAGGGCAGTCAGAATAATCTCTGTCATTCCGGAAACAGTGGAAAAGCCTCTGTCCTCAAACTGTTCATTATCGAACATGATGCCATACTTGGTCTCAATCGCATCCAGCAGTTCGATGAAACCAAAGGAATCAATATATCCCAAATCAAAATAATTGTCACCGAGATGTCTGTTTACCTCGTCTGCGGAGATTCCCGCCCGATTGGCAAACCAGTCACTGAGCCATGCTTCGATTTGTTCTTTTTTCATGATTGCATCTCCCTTACGATGACTCGCGCAGGCGATCCATCGCTTCCTTTCAGTTTCAGTGGAAGCGCTACGATTTCATATCGTTTGGTCGGATCCAGCGCTTGTGTCTGTGTCAGATATTCAACAATAACCACCTGATTCTTCAGTAGCAATTTGTGTCCTGGAGAGTCGTCCTTTTCACCAATTGCTGTGCCACTATCCGGGGAGGGTGTGTCCAGCGCCAACATCTCCAACCCGTTCTTCACCAGCCATTCCAGTACCTCCATACTGAAATAGGGAAACCCTTTATAGAAACAGTCACTGCCCCAGTTTTTGTACCAAAGGAATCTAAAGAGCATCTTCGGTGAAGGCACGATCCCCTGTAAGTCTTCCATTTTGACCACACTACCAGCTTTCTTAAAGCCGAGATCCACCACCTGGATCTCACCGCAGAGCTTTTGCAGTGGAATCTCATCCACGCTATAGGTACCATCAAAGAAATGCAACGGGGAGTCAAGATGAGTCGCCGTGTGGCTTCCCAGCTGGATGACCGAAGTGTTCCTGCCCACATCCTTTATAGTTCCCAGCCGTTTTACGTAAGGTCTGACGTGCCACCGAGTGCCGCAGGTCATACACCCCTCATCAATTGTATAGGTCAGATCTATCCACTCCATATGTGTTACCTCTTGATACTAAAAAATTCTACGATGTCGCCACTGCCGCTGCTTGCGAAGGATATCTGCAGCCAATGACCGTTGACCATCAGTTCCTGGGGCACGCTCGTCTGCACTCCCCAGGAGTTAAGCTTTTCGACCCACCGATCGAGCCCGGTGACTACAAAGGCCACCGCCACCAATCCTCGCTGGTCCAGGGCTTGAATCACCGTTTCTGTTGCTATCAGGCGTAATTCCACCGGTTGTCGGTCCATCAGAAAACAGGCACGCAGGCATGCTTCCTGCTGGTTCTGTTCAACAAGAGTAAAACCCAGCCGCTTCCAGAAGGACACACTGTTGGTCAAATCGGAAGTGAACAGGCACAGCGTCTTTTTTTCAGCGCACCATTTTGCCAGAGAATCCCCAGTACACCGATCATAGCCCACGATCTCGATCGGGACTCCTTCCTCACTTTCCAACTTGACCAGATCGTGGTCCGCATGCGGCTTCTGGAAAAAAAGCTCTTTTGCCGGGATGTTAGCAAGTCCCTTTTCACTGAACTGGATGTGATGGTTCACAAAACAGCCACACATTTTCTCCACATCCGTTTTTCCTGTAGCAAAGGTAAGATGCGCCAGTTTAACGATCATAATTCTGTTCCTTCCAGTCTTGCGCTAACTTCAGCCGGTCTACTTTGCCGTTGAGATTCTTGGGGATCTCGTCCACCGGTACCAGTGCATCCAGTTGATAGCGTATTCCCAGTTCCCTGCGGAGGATCTCGTTAATCTGGCCTCTGGTCCACTGCCGATCCGCGTTAGGCACATACCAGCAAATAATGCTGTCCTCCCCGTGATCATCCACGCCTTGCACAACACACTGGTCAAACGCAGCTTGGTCGGCCAAACACAGCTCAATATCGTGGGGGTTGAGGTTAATGCCGCCCTTGATGATAAGCTCTTTTTTCCTGCCTTTGATCTGTAAGCCCTGGCCGCAGTCCTCCACCAAGTCGCCTGTCGCATACCAATGGGCGGGAGCCAGGAGATTTCCGTTTTCTCCCCAGTACCCCAGGAACATCCAAGGCACCGAAAAAATGCCTTCTCCGTCTGTAGCAATCTTCATCTCCACGCCCCGCAGCAACTGGCCAACCGAGTGATTCTCCGGTGCAAGAGTGGCGGTTTGTGTGGTCAGGAAAAGCGTCTCGGACAATCCATAACTCTGGTATAAGCGCACGCCATAGGTGGTTTGAAACTGTTCGCGCAGCTTTCCGTCCAGTGGAGCCGTGCCCACGCTGAATCGGACCTCGCGCCCCTCGAGCACTGTACGGCCTGTCCCCTTTTTATCCACTGCCAAGATCATGCGCAGCATGGCCGGTGCCATCCAGAAGCAGTTAATTTCATATCTCCTCACATATTTCCAGAAGGATACAGCTTCCATGACCGAAAACCGTCTTGCTATCACCAGTTGACAACCGGCAACGAACGGCAACAGAATCGTGTTCAGGATACCCGCCATGTAGGTCATGGGCATGGCATGATACATCACATCGCCACGCTTGTAACCAATCGCATCGCGGAAAGCCATCGCAGACAGAATCAGGTTATGAAGGCTGTGCACCACGCCTTTGGGCTTTCCTGTACTGCCGGAGGTGTAAGTAATCAGAAATGGTTTTTGCAGGTTCGTCTGGGCAAACAGCGCAGCGAGATCTCCTTCCCATGGAGATGTTTTGTCCAACACAGTTACAAGCAGAGCACTTCGGGGGCAGTCATTTTCTATTCCCACCTGTACCGCGTCGGGGTGGCTGGCGCAGATTCGCCTGATTTCTTGTTCGCTCTTCTTCGGATCCACCGGGATCACTGTGATATTCTGCGCTGCACATGCAAAGTACAGCGCGCACAGCAACGTGCTGTTTTCCAGGCACACCACGATTTGCTCTGTTTTCCAATCGCGTATCTTCTGCGCCAGAGCATTCACGAGACCAAAAAATTCTCGATAAGAATATTTTCTGTTCTCTATGGCATCCACTAAGAAAGTATCATCAGCCGGCAGGGCTCGGAAAAACGATGCCACATTGTCTTTGTTTATCATTTGGGACTTGTCCTTCTCTATTCCGTCACATAATCTTCAGCAGTTTTTCATCGACCAGTCGCTGTACGATAGGAATCAGCTCGTCGATAGGCGCATGAATCTGGTTGCTGATATCGATCAGATCCATTGTTCCGTCCGCATAGGCAATCAAATTCATCATCGTACGAACAGCGTTTGCCGAGCCTTTGTAGCTCTCCGTGGGGTATAATCCACGTTTGCCCAGCTGCGGTTCACACAGGCATGTAACCTGATAAAAGCGGTTGTACTCCAGGCCCAGTATACATTTCCGATAGACATCAAACGCTCCCTGCAAGCCTTTCGGTGATATGACTGTGAGGTCGTCCGCCGAAGTGTGGTACTCCGGGTATTCCCCGTATTTGCTCCGGCTAATCGCGCAAACCGGCAGGTCCACGCCTGGGGCGTTGTACTGACGTTCATCAGAGCCGCGCTGTAAAAATGAATAGCGCAGGAAGTTATCTGTATGATATCCAAGCACATTCAGAGCAATCCGATCCGCCAATGTATTTCCCTTTCGGGAAGCAACGTAGCTATAGGCCCGGTCGTCCCCCACGCAGGAAATATTGAATCCTGCTATCACCCGTTCCTTTAGTGTCGACAGATTTCTACTCAGGTAGACAATGGACCCTAAGGTCTCGGGTATAAAAATAATTCGATAAGTGTATCTTCTCTTTTTCAGAGTATATAGCCATTTCGCAAGTTCCACTGCCACGCTGGGCCCTGAGAGTTCGTTGTTTGCCATAGAGGGATGGCAGATATAGGTAGACAGGAAAATCTCTTCTTCTGGAATCTGTCCCTCTGTGGACGGGATAATCAGTTCTCCATAAGTGAGCGAACCTGGCTCCAAGGTGCTATCAATGTACATCCTATATGTCCCGCGAGACAGGCTATCCCGTTCGTTTTTGGACATACAAAAGCCGAAACGTCGTTTGTAATAGGAGGTTACATAAGGCACCACATCCGGTTGGTCTTCCTGCACAAAGATATACTTCTTCAACTCTTCCAGTGGGACCGTCTTGTCCACCGGCTCCGAATATCCCACAATGTGGAGGTTAGACTCCCGAAAGCAAGCGAAGCGTTTTCCATCCTCACTCTCGATGTATCCGTCCTTGATATTCCACTCGTCGGGCACCGTCCAGTCAAATGCCTGCGTGCCGCTGGGAACCTCAAACATATTGAGTTCTGGCAGTTCTTCGCCAATGATGCGTAGCGTTTCTCGCACGCCGTTCCCCGTCAAACTGCGGCAGATAGGAAACAATTTTTCCGCGCGCTGGTACATTCTCTGCCCGTGTGTCATTTTCATACTCCTTTACTCGGCTTTTACGAAAGAGAGCAGCGCTTGTGCCAAGCGCCAAGCACCTTTTCCATCTACGACCTGTTGCATCTGTCGACTGGTCAGTTCTCGCAGGTTCGAGTCAGCAATCAGCCGCTGCAATTGCGATATAATTTTCTCCTCTGTTCCTTGTGCTCGGCAATCCCCGGCCATCATAATCAGGCCTTGCCGGTCGAACGCACGGGCACCGGGTATCTGGTTATCCGCCAGGACATAGGTGACCGTGGGCACGCCACAAGCGCACAACTCATACAACGTGCTTCCTGCAGCAGAGACTGCCACGTCGCACTGGCACATCAGGTCTGCAACGCGCCGTAGCTGGAAATGTACTCTTACATTACCCATCTCACTGGCCATCCGTTCAATCTGCTCCCGATGCGGATTCATTGCCCCCACCACTGCGTGAAATTCTATTTCACTCCATTCCGGCATAAAGCTGATAGCTTTGAGCAGCCTGCACATGATTCCGAACGAATCGCTGCCTCCGGTCGAGAGGAACACCCTTTGCACTTGTTTAGCGATCTGATGCTGGGGCAGATTGTCAAACTCCTTCCGTAGCGGAGCATATTGGGGTCCCAGCAGCAGCCTTGTGCCAAAGGAAGTTTGGCGTTCTGTGTAGTCCTGCTCCCAGTCTGGGCCATAAATATTATAGTTTACCAGCACATCACAGGGATAGGAAAAAGCTTTCATATCATCCAGGTAGATTAGCGGCGCGTAAGTTCGAAGTCTTCGCAAAAAATCCGCGGTAACAGCATAGCTGTCCACGATGACCGATGTAACGTCCCGATTTTTTATCAGCGTCATCACTTGCTGAGAGTTCACGTCGTCCTGCAGGCCAACACTTTCCAGCCTTATGGCATTGAATCCCCTATCAGCAGCGATCCTGCGTGCCGTCTCATCCTTTAACAAGAACTGGCAACACTCCCCTATTGCATACAACTGCTCAGCCAA
Source organism: Candidatus Allofournierella excrementavium (assembly GCF_048526665.1). Taxonomy (NCBI): domain Bacteria; kingdom Bacillati; phylum Bacillota; class Clostridia; order Eubacteriales; family Oscillospiraceae; genus Allofournierella; species Candidatus Allofournierella excrementavium. The sequence goes on along the minus strand of NZ_DBGFPE010000016.1, from coordinate 142,195 downwards.
GGATAAGCAACGCATCAGGTGCCCCAGTCCAATCTGCACCCCGGAGTCCACCCAAAATACAATCACTTTTCCGCCGCCTTTCGGTATATGCAAAACACACCGTTTTCTGCTTCTATTGTAAATCCTTGCCCTTTGATAAGCTCTGCGGATGCAGTATTCTGCCGATGAACCACAGCCACGAACTCTCGAACAGGCCACCGCCCCTGCGAAAACCGGCATACCGCCCGAAGCGCCTTTTGAGCCCATCCCTGTCGCCTACATTCCGGGCGGGTCAAATAGCTGACCTCGACCTTGCGCTCTTCCGGCTTCCAAACCGCTGAGGCGCTCCCCACCGGCTCACCGCTGGGTGTGCATACGATAAAATCGAATCGATTCATGTTGGACATGTACTGCTGCGTAAACCATAAAATATGTTCTTCCCGTGTGATTTTACGCGGATTTTTGAAAAAGCGGTAAGTTCCCGAGGCTGAGCGCCATTCCACAATCATCTCTGTATCTTCAGCCGTTATTTCCCGCAGGATTACATCATTCTCTTCCCATTGAACCGGTTCTCTATTCAAAGAATATCCTCCCTTTGCAACGGCGTACCACAGTCAATATTCCGCGCTGCCTTTGCGCCTATTATCTCGCGATACAGTTTCGGGGGAGCACCATAACTGGGTCGTACGCTCCGCACATTTTCTTCTGTAAACACTTCTCCTTTTTTGATTGGCTTCGTTGCGAACAGACTTCTGCGAAAGGCCATTGAAGACTTTTCCCCCGCCGTAAGGGAATAGTCTGGTCCCTGCGAGATTCGTTTCGCCGCCCGCACATCCTTCACCATCTGGGCAAACTCATCCATCTCCATCGAAAACTCGCTGTCTGGATTTTTGACCTTACGAGACAGGCACACGTGCTTTTCCACTACACACGCCCCAAGGCTGACCCCCACGACCGCGGCTAGGCTCCCCATGCTGTGATCTGAAAGGCCGACGGGCACCCCGAAGCGTTTTTTCATATCGGGTATATTGGCCAGATGCATGTCGTCCCAATTAGCAGGATACTCGCTGCAGCACTTGAGCAATACAATCTGCTCATTGCCCATTCCGCGGCATGCTTTCACCGCATCGTCAATCTCCTCAACACTCCCCATTCCGCAAGAGATAATCAGTGGCTTTCCCTTGGAAGCGACGTACTCGATAAGCGGGATATCGACCAGTTCAAAGCTCGCGATTTTGTAGGCCTCGCACTCCATCTTCTCCAAAAAGTCGACAGCCGTTCGATCGAATGGCGTTGATAGAAAATCGATGCCGACCCTATCGCATTCCTCCTTAATGACCGGCTGCCATTCCCAGGGGGTATAAGCTTCCTTGTAAAGATCGTACAGTTTGTAACCATCCCACAAACCACCGTGGACGCGAAAAAACTCATTGTCGCAATCCAAAGTCAGCGTATCAGCCGTATATGTCTGAATCTTGAGGCAGTCGGCGCCGGCCTGCTTTGCCTTGCGCACAATTTCCAATGCGTTTTCCAGTTTGCCGGCGTGGTTTGCGCTCATCTCCGCGATGACATATACCTGATCGTTCTTTAATGCTTCATACAGTCGCATGATTCGCTATACCCTCTTTCATGCATCTAAATTTCATCTCGGCAATGCGCCAGTCTGACAGGTTATCAATGTCCTGCACCTCTTCCTCCGACACAACAAAGCCTGCCGTGTTCGGCACGATCAGGCTTTTGTATTTTCTCAGCGGCGCGACCCTGCACCAGTAAAACTGCCCGCAGTCATGGTAAACAGCCTGCAGATCCTGGCTCCGGGCATTCTCATATTCGGGATATTGATACCGAATAGCACCATCCTGCAATAGCAATCCTCGCTGGGGCGGGAAGGAAAACCGGACTATAGGAACGACCGCGTCTACGCAGCTCTCTTCCATAACGCGAAAAGCCGCCCGCAGTTTGTCCGGCGTAATAAATGGTGCCGTAGGATACAGGCAGCAGACCGCATCGAATCTGCGTCCACGCTGCTCGTATTCCTCCAGCACTTCCAGCAACACCTGTGCTGTGGTGGCATGGTCATCGCTGTTTTTTTCGCTGCGGAGGAACGGCACCGACGCATGGGCCGCCTCGGCAATACCGGCGATCCTCTTGCTGTCAGTGGAGACCATCACCTCCTCAAACAAACCACTGTTCTGCGCAGCTTCGATGCTGTACGTCAGAATCGGTCTTCCGCAAAACGGTCGGATGTTCTTATCCGGAATTCGTTTCGAACCACCTCTCGCGGTAATAACGGCGAGTGCTTTCATAGAACTGCTCCCCTTTGTTACCAAAGTGATTACTTCATGCGGTAATACGCAACGACCTTCTTCACCGCATGGATCACATCAGCCACATCCTTGTTTGTCATTTTGGGGTAAAGCGGGACGCTCATAATGCCTTTGTAAACCTCTTCGGCTTTGGGGCACAGTCCCTTCTGATAACCCAACTTTCGGTAGTATGGGAACCAGTAGACAGGTACATAGTGAATCTGGCAATGGATATTTTCTGCTGCCATGGCATCGAAGAATTCCCGCCGTGTACAGGTGAGTTTATCCAGTGCCAGCCGAACAATGTACAAATGCCGGCAGGTATCGGACTCGGGAATCTCTTTCTGCACGATGATTTCGGGAATTTTGGCAAACGCCTCATCATAGGCCGACACTATCTCCTTACGGCGGGCAGCGAAAGCGTTAAGCTTTTTCATCTGGCTGGTAATCAGTGCGGCCTGGAAGTCTGTGATTCTGTAGTTGTATCCCAAGCAGACCTGCTCATAACACCAGGGACCTTCGTGAGGCGCATCTTCCATATAGGCCTCGTCGTGGGTGATACCATGGGTACGAACCAAAGTCAACTTATGATAATATTCTTCTTTATTCGTAAGCACAGCACCACCTTCGCCGCCTGTCACCGTTTTGACAGGGTGGAAGCTAAAGCAGGTGATATCCGCCAGACTCCCCACCGGTTTGCCGTCATACTTCGTGGCAATCGCATGAGCAGCGTCCTCAATGAACACGAGGTCAAATTCGTCGCAAATCGCCCGAATCTCTTTGTGTTTTACCGCCTGTCCGGTAAAGTCCACAGCAACGATAGCCTTCGTCTTTTCAGTAATGCGGGTGCGGATGCTCTCCGGGTCGATATTATAGGTCTCCGGGTCGATATCCGCGAACACGGGCGTTGCGCCGCAGTACAGGGCGCAATTCGCGCTTGCGGCAAACGTAATCGGCGTTGTAATCACCTCATCGCCTGGTCCCACCCCGGCCGCCATGCAGGCGCAGTGCAACGCCGCAGTGCCGTTACACACCGCCACCGCGTATCGGGCTCCGGTGTATTCCTCTATCGTACGCTCCAACTCATCCACCTTGGGTCCACAAGTGATAAAGTCACTGCGCAGCACATCCACGACAGCCCGAATGTCTTCTTCACCAATCCACTGACGGCCATAATACAATGCACTGCTTCTCACAGGATATCCTCCGTGGATTGCAAGTCTCTCCATGATCGTTCCTCCTCGAGTTCAGCGGGCGCTCCAAGTTTGATAGCGTCCGACATTTTTACAAAAAACGATATAGTTTCATGCGCTGTCGCGCCCCATTTGTAGGAATGCAGACATTTCTTCATTTTATGGGGATACATCCCGCTGTTTTACCGCCCCGAAATTTCCGGAGCAAGAACATGCTCACCTTTTTGAGCCAGTTCTGCCGCTCAGTGAAAACCACTGGAATCTCCCGAAAAGGTGCAGGATTCTTTTCCAGCCAGACATCCAGAAGTCGTTCACCCACGAAGCCGAAGACGCGCCTATCATATGGAGTATAATCGCTCAAATCCAGCTGCGCTTCCAGTTCTCCCAAAATGCCGAAAAGCCAGCGGCAGTAACTGTCCAAAAGGCTGCGCTCCATAATAAACATATTGAATCGGTGTCCCGCAGTGCGCTGCATTACTCGATCAAATGCCTGCAAATAATCCGGTTCACGTTGTGCGATGATGGCTCTGGTCAACAAAAGATCTCTGCTGTGATGAGCATGGACATACTGGGAATAGTTTGTTTCGATCCAGTAATGTCGTTTTTTAGGCAAAATGATTGGTGCCTGCCGTAACATCTTTTCAATCGCCTGCTGACTCGCGATTCGTTCCCATTTGGGCCAGAACAGATTTCGCGTTGCGAAAAAACGCCGGTAATGGACCAATCCCATGTAGGAACTATCCAGATTTTTCCAGCCCCAATACAGCGCTGTCAACTCGCAATATGTAGGGTTTTTTGAGCTGATGTTGTCTTTTGTGTCGTCCTTGTAGGTAGTATGAAACGAAGGATGCAAAGCAGAACCGACCTGAATGGGGCAATACATGTCATCTTCTGGGAACCTCACCGCTTTGTGGGCGGCAACAAGCAGCACCACTTTTTTCCCTTCCATTGGCGTCCTCCTTTTCTCCCGGCTAAACACCCACAGCTTTTCGACCAAAAGCCATTTTGATTTTCAGCATATCTGCTCATTGTTCTTCATGCCGCCAAAAGCAGTTATCAATAAGATTTTAAAATCCAGCCAAAGGCTCCAGTTCTCAATATACCATATATCATACTCCACGCGTTTTTCGATGCTTGTGTCACCGCGCAGACCGTGCACTTGGGCCCACCCAGTAATGCCGGGGCGTACCTGCTGGCGCACAAGGTAGAGCGGAATCTCTTCTTTGAAGTGGTTCACATGAAAGGGCACCTCCGGCCGCGGACCGATCAGGCTCATATCCCCTTTCAAAACATTAAAAAACTGCGGAAGTTCGTCAATGCTGTATTTGCGAATAAGGCTTCCAAACTTTGTTTTTCGGGGATCTGTGTTGGTGCTCCAGCCTGTTTCTTCCGTGCCGGTGATCCGCATACTGCGAAATTTATACATTAAAAAAGGCTTTTTGTCACGGCCCACTCTTTCCTGACGGAAGAGGATCGGCCCCGGGCTGGAAAGGCGCACGCCGATTGCCGCAATCAGCATAACCGGACTGGTAAGAACGATAAGCACCATTGACCCCACAATATCAATTGTCCTTTTGATCATCCGCCAGAGCACGTTGTCCAGCGGAGTAGTGCGCATATTGATGAGTTTGGTGCGTCCCACCACATCGATGGTAGGATAGTTCGGAATATAATCGTTGTAAAAAGGGATAATGCTGATACGTACGCCGGTCTTGTCGGCTGTTTCCAGCACCTGCTTCATAAATCCGATCTCGCTCGGTTCCAGCGCTGCGACAACCTCATCTACCTGCCGGCCCCCCAGAACATCTTCCAATTCATCAAAGGAGCCTAGTCGAGTTCCCAAATCCGGGCAATTCTCTTCGCTTACATAACCATCCACTGTAAAACCCATGTGGGGATTCCGTTTCACATCCTCAACGTATTGACGGGCGAAATGGCCGCTGCCCACCACTACCACGTGCTTCTGATTATAGCCGAGTTTTCGGTAGTGGCGCAGCAGTGCCCGCGCAACGGTGCGTTTTCCCAGAACGAACAGGCTGGAATATGCCCAGAACAAAAGCAGCGCCATGCGGGAGAACTCGCTCATGCGTACCAGGTACATCAGCGCCATGAGCGTCAGCACACCGATGCCGTTGATGGTCAGAACAGTGAAAATCTCGCTTTCTTCCCTTTTGAAGCGATAGGAACCATAAAGGCCTGCGAAATAGTAGACCAATACCAGCAGCGCACTATACACCAGCGCTACGCCCCAAAAGAGCGGTTCTGAGAACCAAATCAGGTCACCACTATGATTTTCTATAAGGAAATACTTTGTGAAAAGCGCAGCAAAATATGATAGAAAAATTAAAGCCAGATCTGAAAGAAGATTTAGTCCGTTGATCAGGCGTTGATTCTTGCGGATCACGAACGTTTCTCCTCCTTTTTTGGGATTTACACATAAAATGACCAATGATCCAGCCTATTATATCATACGCGACATGCAATGCAAACCTTGTGGGACATCTTGCCGGTCTTTCCTGCATTTTTTGCAGTTTCTTAACAGTTTCGTGCATTGTGCGCGGCGATGATCTCGGCGATCTCCCGCTCGGTGGCCTCCATCTCCCGGCGGAACATGCGGGAAGAGACCCGCAGGGTGCCGTGGCCCAGGATGATGAGCTGCTCGGCGCCGTCGCTGGTGACCACGCGCACGCGGCGCTCTTTTTCCAGCCTTTCCAGCTCGTAGGTCACCTTTTCGATATAGGCGTCGGCGGTCTCGGCCTCCTTGGTATAGACCACCCAGGTGCCGCCCTCCCGCTGCACGCCGCCGGCGCCGCCTGTCACCCGGTAGGCGTCGAACACCACGATGAGGGTGCACTTGTGATAGCCCTGGTAGTTGCACAGGATCTGGATGAGCGCCTCCCGGGCCGCGGAGAGATCCTGGGCCGCCAGCGCTTTCAGGTCGGGCCAGTCGAAGATAACGTTGTAGCCGTCCACCAGCAGGTACTCCGGCGTCTTTTTCCAGGGACCGGCAGGGGCGGCACTTTTCTCCTCTTTCGGGCTGCGGAAAAGCAGCTCCCGCCGCTGCACCGGGCCGTAGGTGCGCTCGAAGATGGCCGCCAGCTGAGCGTCCTCCTCCAGGCCGCCCGCGGCCGGGCGCGCAGCGCGGGCCGGGGCGGGCGCAGAGGCCTGTTCCTGTTCCTCTTTCTCCGGCTCCAGGCGCACCCGGTTTTCCAGGTGCATTTTTGCCGCGGCCTCCCGCCAGGGCACCACCACCCCCGCGCCGTGGCTGCAAAACACCGAGTCGGCGGGGTTTTCGGTGTCCCGCTCGGGGTCGTAGCCCGCCGCCGCGATGACCTGTTCCGCGTTATGACAGGGCTCATATCCCCGCACGGTCACCGACAGCCGCCCGTTTCCCTTTGTGTAGGCCGCCACCTGGGCGGCATAGCCGGTCATCTCCGACACCGGCGCTTCGCCGATGAGCAGTGCGGCGTCGCCCAGTGTCTCAGGCGGGTCGAACCGGCCGCCCATCCGCTGCACGTCCGCCATGGCGCGGCCCAGGTTTGCGGCAGGGACTTCCAGCCGGAAGGAATACCAGGGTTCCAGCAGAATGTTCTCCGCCTGCATCAGGCCGTGGCGCAGCGCCCGGAAGGTGGCCTGACGGAAATCGCCGCCTTCGGTGTGCTTCAGGTGGGCCTTGCCCGCCACCAGCGTGATCTTCATGTCGGTGATGGGGCTGCCGGTAAGCACGCCGGGATGCCGCCGCTCGGCCAGATGGCTCAGGACCAGCCGCTGCCAGTTGCCGTCCAGCTCGTCCTCGCTGACGCTGCTTTGCAGCAAGAGGCCGCTGCCCCGCTCTGCCGGCTCCAGCAGCAGATGCACCTCGGCATAATGGCGCAGCGGCTCAAAGTGGCCCATGCCCACCACCGGGGCGGCGATGGTCTCTTTATACACGATGCTGCCCGGGCCGAAGGAAATGTCCATCCCGAACCGGCTTTTCATCAGATGGGCCAGCACCTGCTGCTGCACCTCGCCCATCAGGCGCACCTGCACCCGGCCCGCCGCTTCGTTCCACTCCACCTGCAGAAGAGGGTCCTCCTGCTCCAGAAGGCGCAGTTTGGCCAGCAGGTCCGAGACGTCCGTCCCCTCCGGGGCCAGCACTTCGCAGGCCAGCACCGGCTCCAGGGCGGGCGCGCCCTCGTCCGTCTCGGCGCCCAGGCCCTCGCCGGGCCAGGTGTGCTCCAGGCCGGTGACGGCGCAGACGGTGCCCGCCTCGGCTTCGGCGAGAGGCGCAAATTTCGCCCCGGAATAAAGGCGCAGGGCGTCCGCCTTCTGCTGCCAGGGCTCGCCCGCGGCGGTGCGGCCCTCCAGCAGGGTCTTTGCCTTCAGGCTGCCGCCGGTGACCTTGATGTGAGTGAGGCGCGTTCCCTGCTCGTCCCGGGAGACCTTGAACACCCGTGCGGAAAACGCCGCGGGGTACACCGGCACCGGGGCCCACTGTTCCAGTCCCGCCAGCAGTTCGTCCACTCCCTGCAGCTTGAGGGCAGAGCCGAACCAGCACGGAAAAGCCCGCCGGGCCGCAATGAGCCCGGCGGTGCTCTCGTCGCTCACCGTGCCGGTGTTGATGTATTCCTCCAAAACGGCCTCATCCAGGCCGGCAAGTTCCTCGGCAAGCTCCGCCTTCGGCAGGGAAAAGTCCACGAATCCGCCGCCCAGCGCGCTGTTCAGTGCGCTCAGCAGCGGACCCTTTTCGGACCCCGGCAGGTCCATCTTATTCACGAACACGAAGGTGGGCACCCGATGGCGCGCCAGCAGCTGCCAGAGAGTGCGGGTGTGGCTCTGCACCCCGTCGGTGCCGCTGATGACCAGGATGGCGCAGTCCAGCACCGAGAGGGTGCGCTCCGCCTCGGCGGCGAAGTCCACATGGCCGGGGGTGTCCAGCAGGGTGAGCACCGCGCTTTGCAGCGGCAGCACCGCCTGCTTTGCGAAGATGGTGATGCCCCGGCGGCGCTCCAGGTCGTCGGTGTCCAGAAAGGCGTCGCCGTGGTCCACCCGGCCCGGCTTTTTCAGCCGCCCGCCCCGGTAGAGCAGCGCCTCGCTGAGGGTGGTCTTGCCTGCGTCCACATGGGCCAGGATGCCGACCGTGATGCGTCTCATATTTGTTTCTCCTTTGGTGCGAAGCTGGGTGTGCGCTCTCCAGGCAACAGATACAGCACGCAGGGCAACAGCCACAGCACCACATTGATGCAGGGCCAGGCGAAGTGCGTTTCCATGACGGCATGGGCCAGCAGTACCACCAGACAGGCGCTTTCGGTGAGCGCGCCCTTTTTCAGCAGCCGCCAGAGCAGCACCGCCACTGCACCCCAGAACAGCAGGCTCTCCACCGGCCCCCCGTAGATCCACAGGTTCACATAGAAATTGTCCACCAGGAATCCGGAATCGGTCAGGCGTTGGCCAGCGATAGCGATGGAACTCTGTACAAGCGCTTGAGAAGTATAACTAAGGCGGTTAGACAGAAGAATGTCCAGTTTGACCCAAACAGGACTATCTGCCTTATACAGCCACCCGCCCAGCAAACTAACCGCAAAAGCCATGGCCGGCGCAGCGCTCACCACCACCCGCACCCAGACCGGTCTGGCCACTCCCGGAAGAAAGCGCAGCAGTGCCGCCAGCACGATGAGCAGGGCGATACAGATGGCGGCCGCACGGCTGTCCGGTCCCCGATCACAGAACACCATCGCCGCAGCCAGCAGCGCAAAGTCGAACCATTTCAGCTTGCTCACCTGCCGCCAGCAGACATACATAATGCAGACAGCAAGCAGGATCGCACCCGTGAGGTTGAACCACCCATAGCCAAAGCTGTCACGGGGGCGAATATCGCCAATGTCCTGAATCGTCTTGATCCATCCCATGGAAGCACTAAACACCACCGCGAAGAAACTGGCAGCGCTCACCGCAAGGCACACCTTGAGCGTGCGCCGGGTCCGGATGTCCTTCGCGGCCAGGAAATACAGCATGCCCACGACCGGCCAAAAATGCCCGTTGTTCAAGAACACCCAGCGGAACACGAAAAGGAAGCAGAAGCCCGCCCCCAGCTGCAGGCCGGAGTAACGGGTGAAGAACACCATCTTCACGATGATCAGCCAGAAGTAGACGATCTCCAGCTTCGGCGCCAGAAAGGCATACCAGCCGGCGCCGCTCTCCCGCACATAGCTGTTCATGAAGAACATGTCGAACTGCAGCAGCGCCATGGAGACAAGGAACAGCCAGCCGCCGATCTCTTCCCGCTGCGGGGCAGCCCAATTTCCGAAGAGGTACACTTCCTCTCCGAGCCCGCTGCGCACTTTCTGCGCAAAGGGCACTTTTTTCAAAAGGGCGCGTCCTGCGAGCCAGACAAGGCCCAGAGCCCAGCCGATGAGCACAAGGTCCAGGTATCCGTAGATGCCGGTGGTGAACAGCGAAAGCATTGTGTCAGTTCCTCTCCTCACATATGGGATGTGTCAATTGTAATTATATCGTACCTGCCCCGGCTTGTCCATCGCGGCGCATCCTCCCGTCCGCGTTGTTTTTCGGCGGGGGGTATGCTATAATTTTTTCATCGTAACGGCATCTCGGTGCCAAAGGAGGAGTCTGCCCTGAAAGCGAAATGGAAAGCCGCCCCGCTGCCTGCAAAGCTGGCGGCGGCCATGGCCGCCGTGGTGTTTGCGGCCATGCTGGCGCTCAACTGCCTGACGCCCTATGTGGCGGACGACTACACCTTTTCTTTCAGCTACGCCACCGGCGAGCGGCTGACCGGGCTTTGGAGCGTGCTGGAAAGCCAATGGTATCACTACTTCCATTGGAGCGGCCGCTTCATCATCAAGTGCCTTGCCCAGGGCTTCACCATTCTGCCCAAGGCCGTGTTCAACCTGCTGAACGCGGCGGTGTACGCCGGGCTGGGCCTTGTGCTGCACCGGCTGGCGCTGGGGCAGAGGCGGCGGTTTGATCCGGCGGTGCTGGCCCTCATCTACCTGAGCCTGTGGATGGTCTCGCCGGTGTTCGGCCAGACGAACCTGTGGATGTGCGGCTCGGTGAACTATCTCTGGGCCACCTTTTTCTGCATGGCGGCGCTGATCCCCTATGCGCTGTATCTGAACCGGGCCTTTGCCCCGCGGCGCTGGCTGGCGCCCGCCTGCCTGCTGGGCGGGCTTGTGGCAGGCTGGGCCAGCGAGAACACCAGTGCCGGGCTGCTGGTGGCGCTGGTGCTCTGCGTTGGATTCTTCCTTTGGCGGGACAAAAAAGCGCCCCTCTGGGCCTGGCTGGGCCTTGCAGGCGCGCTGGCGGGTTTTGCCCTGCTGATTCTGGCGCCGGGCAACTACCAGCGGCAGGACGCCGCCGCCGACCCCCGCGGTCCGCTGACCATCCTGGCGGTGCGCTTTCTCACCGCGCTGGACCAGCTGGTGAGCAGCGGCGGGCTGGTGCTGCTGGTGCTTTTTGCCGTTCTCTTCTGCCTGCTGGCGATGCAAAAGCCGGGCGCGGCCGGGCTGTTCCGGCCCCTTGTGTTCTTCGCGGCGGCACTGGGCGCGAATTTCGCCATGATCCTCTCGCCGGTCTACTATCCCCGCTCCACCCACGGGGTGTTCACCTTTCTCACCGCCGCCTGCGCCGCCTGCGCGGTGCAGCTGGACGGCAAACAGATGCGCCGGGCGCTGGCCGCCGGGGCCGCCGGCCTCACCATGGCGGCGGCAGTGCAGTTCGTCTGGGCGGGATACGACATCGCCAGCTTCTTCGTGATGCGCCAGACCCGGGAAGCCGCCCTTCTGGAAAGCGCCGCGGCGGGCGAAACGGAAGTGGTGACCTATGCCATCGAATCCTACACCCGCTGGTGCGCCGGCTGGGGCCTGCCCGATCTGCGCCAGGACCCCTCCGACTGGGTCTGCGCCGACACGGCAAAGTATTACGGGCTGGACAGCCTTTCAGCCAGCGAGGCCCGCACCTATCCCTTCCCCGGCAAGACCAACACCGCCTTTGAGACCGGCGAGATTGCCGACCCCTGAAGCATGGAAAAAGCCCCGCGGACCAATGTCCGCGGGGCTTTTTATCTCTGCTCACAGCCTGCCGCCGTTGATGAGGTACGGTGGCGGCGCGGGTGAGGAACGGGAGCAACTGCCCATTCAGAGCGCGGGGCAGCATGTCATCGATGTGCTGGCTCACCCAAAATTTCACGCCGCCCTCCTGCAGGGCCATGCGGGCCGACGCGACCTGGACCGCGTCGTAACTGGACAAAACCAGTCTCCTTCGGAAATAACCTGTCAGGAATTTCATGGGACATCCTCCTTTTCAAGGGGGGCAAAGCGCGGGTCAGCGGGCGTAGATGCTCAGGATGTTCAGCAGGATCTCCACGCTCTTGTCCATCTTTTCGGCGGTGATGTACTCGCAGGGGCCGTGGAAGTTGAAGCCGCCGGTGCCGAGGTTCGGGCAGGGCAGGCCCATGAAGGAGAGCCGCGCCCCGTCGGTGCCGCCCCGGATGGGCACGATCTTCGGCTCCAGGCCCGCCTGCTTCACCGCCAGCTGGGCGTTCTCGATCAGGTGGTAGTGGGGCAGGATCTCCTGCTCCATGTTGTAGTAGCTGTCCTTGAGCTCCAGCACCGCGGTGCCTTCGCCGTACTTTTCATTGATGGCGGCGGCAGCGGCGGTCATCGCGGCTTTGCGGGCCTTGAATTTCTCCATGTCGTGGTCGCGGATGATGTACTCCAGCTTCGCTTCGCTCACCGTGCCGCTCATCTCGCACAGGTGGTAGAAGCCCTCGGTGCCCTCGGTGTGCTCCGGGCGCTCATCGGCGGGCAGCATGGCGTGCAGCTCCATGGCGATGTTCTGGGCGTTCTTCATCAGGTCCTTTGCGCTGCCGGGATGCACCGAGAAGCCATGGATGGTGACGAAGGCCGAGGCCGCGTTGAAGTTCTGGTATTCCAGCTCGCCCACGTCGCCGCCGTCCACCGTGTAGGCATAGTCGGCGCCAAAACCTTTCACGTCGAACAGATCGGCGCCCTCGCCCACCTCCTCGTCAGGGGTGAAGGCCACGCAGACCTTGCCGTGGGCGATGTCCTCCTTCTGCAGCCGTTCCACGGCGGTGAGGATCTCGGCGATGCCGGCCTTGTCGTCCGCGCCCAGCAGGGTGGTTCCGTCGGCGGTGATGAGGGTCTGACCCTTCCAGTCCGCCAATTCGGGGAACTGGGCCACACGCATGTACTCGCCGGTACCGGTGAACAAAACGTCGCCGCCGTCGTAGTTCTCGATGACCTGGGGCTTCACGTTCTCGCCCGGGGCGGCGGGGGCGGTGTCCATGTGGGCGATGAGGCCGATGGCGGGTTTATCCTCCAGGCCGGGGGTGGCGGGCAGCACGCCGTAGACATAGCAGTTTTCGTCCACCCGCACCTCCTGAAGGCCCAGTTCCTTCATCTGCCCTTCCAGCAGACGGGCCAGGTCGAACTGTCGGGCGGTGCTGGGGTGAGAGGTGCTGTGGTCGTCGGAGGTGGTGTAAATTTTCGCATAATCAAGGAAACGCTCATAAGCGCGCATGGGCTTCGCCCTCCTTACTTTTTATCTTTGCTTGTATTGTAGCACAGGGCGGGCAAAATAGAAAGGGGCGCGCCGGCGCGTCGAAATCGCCCCTTCCCCTTGGAAAATTGTTACTTTTATGATATGATTGTTACTGTATATGGCAAAGTATGCGCCTTTGCGCGCAAAGACACACCTTTCAGGAGGATCAAAGGAATGAACAACAGCTATTTTGCGGGCAAGACCCTGCTCATCACCGGCGGCACCGGCAGCTTCGGCAACACAGTGCTCAAGCATTTTCTGGCCAGTGACATCGGCGAGATCCGCATCTTCAGCCGCGATGAAAAGAAACAGGACGACATGCGCCACGAAGTACAGCAGAAGCACCCGGAACTGGCGGGAAAACTGCGCTTTTACATCGGCGACGTGCGGGAGCCCTCCAGTGTGAAGAGTGCTGTGCGGGGGGTAGACTATATTTTCCACGCGGCAGCTCTGAAACAGGTGCCCTCCTGCGAGTTCTTCCCCATGGAAGCCGTGCGCACCAACGTCATCGGCACCGACAACGTGCTCACCGCCGCCATCGATGCGGGGGTGAAGAAGGTAGTCTGCCTGTCCACCGACAAGGCCGCCTACCCCATCAACGCCATGGGCATCTCCAAGGCCATGATGGAAAAGGTCATCGGCGCCAAGGCCCGCACCGTGAAGGCGGAGGACACCACCATCTGCTGCACCCGCTACGGCAACGTGATGTGCAGCCGGGGCAGCGTTATCCCTCTGTTCATCGATCAGATCAAGGCAGGCAAGCCCATCACCATCACCGACCCGGACATGACCCGTTTCCTGATGAACCTGGATGAAGCGGTGGACCTGGTGCAGTTCGCCTTTGAGCACGCCAACCCCGGCGACCTGTTCGTGCAGAAGAGTGATGCTTCTACCATTGGCGTGCTGGCCAAGGCGGTGCAGCAGCTGTTCGGCGATACCGGCACCCAAATCATCGGCACCCGCCACGGCGAGAAGCTCTACGAGACACTGATGACCAAAGAGGAGCGGGTGCGCAGCGAGGACATGGGCGGCTATTTCCGTGTGTCCGCCGACGGGCGCGACCTGAACTACGACAAGTTCGTGGTAAAAGGTGCCGTGCAGACTCAGGCAAATGAGAGCTACACCAGCCACAACACTCATCGACTGACCGTAGATGAGACGGTAGCCAAGATCTTGACCGCCGAGTATGTGCAGAACGAGCTGGCCAACTGGGGCAAGTAAGGCGCAGGCACTCTTTGGCCTGCACTAAGGAGGCTTGTATTTGTCTGAAACTCATACCGCCGCACAGCCCGGCCGCAACATGGCGCTGGACAATTCCCGCACCATTGGCTGCTTTTTGATCGTCGTTGTGCACGCCTGCATGAGCGGATGGTACGGCATGGACCCTTCCTCAGCACTCTGGAAATTCAACCTGGGCGGCATTGCCGCATCCTATGCGGCAGTCTCGCTTTTCTTCATGATCAGCGGCGCGCTGTTTCTTGATTTCCGCAGGAATGTCACCGTCCGCAGCATCTGGACCCACACCCTGCCCCACTTGGCAGTGATCTATTTTGTATGGTCGGCCTGGTTCGCATGGTCCTCTTCCGGATTGAACGCGGGCATTTCCGCCGGCACCCTTATGGCCTTCGCGAAGAACTGCCTGTACGGTGCGTCTCACCAATGGTTTTTGTGGCCCCTTGCAGGCTTCTACATCGCCACCCCGCTTCTGCGCAAGATCGCGGAGGACAAGCGCCTGCTGGAGTACTTCCTGCTTGTGAGTTTTTTCCTTGGCGTACTGCCTGTGGAGAGCCACTTCACCGTCCACTTTGCCTTGTATGAAACGCTTACCGGGCTGATGCAGCTGGGCATTGCGTCGGGGTATATGTTCTATTTCCTCGCCGGCTACTACCTGACCGCCTATCCGCCTCAGGGAAAGGCTCGTCTGTGCCTCTATTTGGCGGGCGTTGCCGGGCTTCTCATCACCGGGTTCGGCGGCGCGTTCATCCGTTTCCACAACAACGGCCAGCTCGTCATGTGGCTTGACCCATCCCGGGCGCACAGCGGTCTGTATGCGGCGGCGCTTTTTGTTGCGGTGCAGCGGATCACGCCCCGCCTGCCTGCTATTGTGAACCGCGTTTCCCGTGAGATCGCCAGCTGCAGTTTTGGCGTCTATATGGTACATCTTTCCATCCTTTTGAAGGTGATGGGCTGGCTGGGCTATCAGCCGCAGGGGGATTCGCCTCTGTGGAAGGTGCCCCTGTGCGCCTGCATCGCTTTCATTTTGTCGGTCGGCGTATCGATGCTTCTGCGGCGCATCCCAATTTTGAAACGTATTCTTTTCTGACCCGGCTCCAACATGAATTTTCTGTCAAAGGACGGCGACACCATGCAAAAAGACACCCCCATCCTCATCACCGGCGCGGGCGGATTCATCGGCAAAAACCTGGTGGCCAACCTGAGGGCCGCCGGCTTCACCGACCTGATGCTGTTTGAAAAGGACGACACCCCCGAGACCCTGGCGCAGTATGCCGCCAGGGCCGGCTTTGTGTTCCATCTTGCGGGCATCAACCGCCCCAAGGACCCCAGCGAGTTCTATGCCGGCAACTTCGGCCTGACCGACGTGCTGTTGGACCTGCTGGCAAAAGCGGAAACGCCCGCCCCGGTGCTGGTGACCAGCAGCACCCAGGCGGCTCTGGACAACGACTACGGCAAGAGCAAGGCCATGGCGGAGGCGGCGGTGTACGCCTACGGCGAAAAAACCGGCGCGCCGGTGTATGTGTTCCGGCTGCCGGGGGTGTTCGGCAAGTGGTGCCGCCCCAACTACAACAGCGTGGTGGCCACCTTCTGCCACAACGCCGCCCACGGCCTGCCGCTGGAAGTGCGGGACCCGGCCTTTTCCCTGCCCCTTGTTTACATCGACGACGTGGTGCGCGCCTTCATCGCCGCCATGGACGGCAATGTGGTCACCGACGGCGAAAGCCCCGCCCACTGCCGGGTGGAGCCGGAGCATCTGACCACTCTGGGCCATCTGGCCCAGGTCATCGGCGGCTTTGCCGAGAACCGCAAGACGCTGGAAGCGCCGTATCTGGCGGCGGGCAGCCTTGAGAAAAAGCTGTATTCCACTTGGCTTTCCTACCTGCCCACCGACTCCTTCAGCTACCCGCTGAACATGCACTGCGACGCCCGGGGCAGCTTCACCGAGTTTCTGCGCACCCCCGAGCGCGGCCAGGTGAGCGTGAACATCTCGAAGCCCGGCATCGTGAAGGGCAACCACTGGCACAACTCCAAAAACGAGAAATTCCTGGTGGTGAGCGGCCGGGGTGCCATCCGCTTCCGCAAGCCGGACGAGGAGACGGTGTATGAATACTTCGTCTCCGGCGACAAGCTGGAAGTAGTGGACATCCCCACCGGCTACACCCACAACATCGAAAACCTGGGCGAGGGGGACATGGTGACCCTGATGTGGGCCAACGAGGCTTTCGACCCTGAAAACCCCGACACCATCTATCTGGAAGTTTAATCCTGCGGGAAAGGCGGACAAGCGATGAACAAGCTGAAACTGATGACCATCGTGGGCACGCGGCCGGAAATCATCCGGCTGGCGGCGGTGATCAAAAAGTGCGACAAATACTTCGATCAGATTTTGGTCCACACCGGCCAGAACTACGACTACACCCTCAACGGCATCTTTTTTGAGGACCTGGGGCTGCGCGCGCCGGACTTTTATCTGGACGCGGTGGGCGACGATTTGGGCGAGACCATCGGCAACATCATCGCCAAAAGCTACAAGCTGATGGTGGAGCAGAAGCCCGACGCGCTGCTTATCTTAGGCGACACCAACAGCTGCCTTTCCGCTATCAGCGCCAAGCGCCTGCACATTCCCATCTTCCACATGGAGGCGGGCAACCGGTGCTTTGACGAGTGCCTGCCCGAGGAGACCAACCGCCGCATCGTGGACCACATCGCCGATGTGAACATGTGCTACTCCGAGCACGCCCGCCGCTATCTGAACGCCGAGGGCACCGCCAAGGAGCGCACCTACGTCACCGGCAGCCCCATGGCGGAGGTGCTGCACGCGAACCTTGAGGCCATCGAGGCCTCGCCCATCCTGGAAAAGCTGGGCCTTGAGGCGCACAAATACATGCTGCTCAGCGCCCACCGGGAGGAGAACATCGACACCGAGAAGAATTTCCTGGACCTGTTCACCTCCATCAACGCCCTGGCGGAAAAGTACGACATGCCCATCCTCTACTCCTGCCACCCCCGCAGCCGCAAGCGGCTGGAGGCCATGGGCTTCAAGCTGGACGAGCGGGTGCGCCTGCACGAGCCCCTGGGCTTCCATGACTACAACCATCTGCAGATGAACGCCTTCTGCGTCATCTCCGACTCCGGCACCCTGCCGGAGGAATCCAGCTTCTTCACCAGCGTGGGCCATCCCTTCCCCGCTGTGTGCATCCGCACCTCCACCGAGCGCCCCGAGGCGCTGGACAAGGGCTGCTTCATCCTGGCGGGCATCGCCGCCGGCGGCGTGGAGCAGGCGGTCCAGACCGCCGTGGCCATGAACGAGAACGGCGACATCGGCATCCCCGTGCCCTGCTATGTGGAGGATGTGTCCACCAAGGTGGTCAAGATCATCCAGAGCTACGTGGGCGTGGTGAACAAGATGGTCTGGCGCAAGAGCTGACATGGAAGGGAAAAAACTGCTCATCGTCACCCAGCACTTCTGGCCGGAGGCCTTTCGGGTGAACGACCTGGCCGCCGGCTTCATCGAGCGGGGCTGGCAGGTGGACGTGCTCTGCGGCCTGCCCAACTACCCCAAGGGGGAGTGGTTTTCCGGCTACCGCTACACCGGCCCCCGGCGTGAAGAACACGACGGGGTGAACATCATCCGGGCGGGCGAAATTCGCCGCAAGGGCAACACGGGCGCGCGCATCTTCCTCAACTATGTCAGCTGGCCGGTGTGCGCTGTGTTCAATCTCTGGCGGCTGAAAGGGCCTTACACAGCGGTGCTGTGCTACAACACCAGCCCGGTGCTGATGAACCTGCCCGCCATTGTGTATGCCAAACTCCACAAGGTCCCTCTGACCAGCTATGTGCTGGACATCTGGCCGGAAAACCTTTACAGTGTGCTGCCGGTGAAGACCCGCTTCCTGCGGGGCGTCGCCCACTGGGTGAGCGACTGGCATTACCGCCGGTGCGACCAGCTCATCGCCATGAGCGGGAGCCTGCGCCAGCGCCTTTGCCAGCGCACGGGCAAGCCCGAAAGCGCGGTGGCGGTCATCCCCCAGCACTGCGAGGATTTTTACGCAGTGCCCATCCACGACGAGACACTGGCCGCCCGCTTTGCCGGGCGGTTCAACTTGGTATTCACCGGCAACTTCAGTCCCGCCCAGAGCCTTGAGACCGTCATCAAAGCGGCGGTGAAGGCCCGGTCGGCGGGCGCACAGGCACTGCGCCTTGTGCTGGTGGGCGACGGCATGAGCGCCGACGCGCTGAAAGCCCTGGCCAAGGAACTGGACGCCGGCGACACGGTGGAATTCTGGCCCAGCGTGCGCCCGGAGCAGGTCCCCGCCTACACGGCGCTGGCCGACGGGCTGGTGGCCAGCCTTTCCGCCAGCCCGGACCTTGGCATGACGGTGCCCGCCAAGATCGCCAGCTACATGGCGGCTGCAAAGCCCCTGCTTGCCAGCATGGACGGCGAGGGCGCGGCCGCGGTGGCCGAGGCGGGCTGCGGCTTTGTGAGCGCCGCCGAGGACGTGGACGCGCTGGCCGCCAACATGGCGGCTCTCTGCGCCGCTTCGCCCGACGAGCGGGCGGAGATGGGCCGCAGGGCCTTTGCCTATTACGAAACACATTACCGCCGCCGGGCCGTTCTGGACCGGCTGGAGGAATTCATCTCAGCGAGGTAACCAAGAGTGAAGATCCTGGTCATCATCCCCTGCTACAACGAAGCGGAGAACATCGCCGGTGTGGTGCACCGTCTGCGCAAGGCCTGCCCCGAGGCGGACTATGTGGTGGTGAACGACTGCTCCACCGACCAGAGCGTTCAGGTGCTGAAAGCCGAGGGCTGCAACTACCTGGACCTGCCCGTGAACCTGGGCATCGGCGGCGGCGTGCAGTGCGGCTACCGCTACGCGGTGGAGCACGGCTACGACGTGACGGTCCAGATGGACGGCGACGGCCAGCACGACCCTGCCTATCTGCAGGCGGTCGTCGCGCCGGTGCTGGCCGGGCATCTGGACATGTGCATCGGCAGCCGGTTCATCACCAAGGAAGGCTTTCAGACCAGCTTCATGCGGCGGGTGGGCATCCGCTTTTTGAGCAGCCTGCTCCATGTGCTCACCGGCTGCAAGGTGCTGGACGTGACCAGCGGCTACCGGGCCTGCGGCAAGGCCCTCACCGCCCGCTTTGCCCAGCGCTACGCCCAGGACTACCCCGAGCCGGAGGCCATCCTGCGGGCGGTGTGCGAGGGCTACAAGGTGGGCGAGGTGCCGGTGGTCATGGCCGAGCGCCAGGGCGGCAAGTCCAGCATCAACGCCCTCAAGAGCGTTTACTACATGGTGAAGGTGAGCCTTTCGCTGGTCATTTACCGGCTGTGCTTCACCAAAAAGGACAAAAGGAGGAACGAGGCGTGAACGACCTGCTCTATCCCCTGCTTGCGGTGGGGGACCTTGTTTTTCTGTTCCTCATCTTCCTCTTCGTCAAACACGGCCGGCTGAGCGTGCGGTTCAGCCTGGCGTGGTTCGCGCTGGGGGGCGTGCTGCTGGTGTTCGCCGCCTTCCCGCTGGTGGCAAAGATGCTGCGGGGGCTGCTGCGCTTTGAAGTTGTCTCCAACATGGTGTTCACCATGCTGTTCGGCTTTGTGCTGCTGGTGTTGCTCATCCTTTCCGCCACCGCCAGCACCCAGACTGAGGAAATAAAGCGCCTGACCCAGCACAACGCCATTTTGGAGCACCGGGTGCGGCAGCTGGAAGAGGCCCTGAAGGCCCGCGAGGACGAAGGCGGCGCAGACAAGCCCGCCGACGAACGGTGACGGGTCGGATACATTCCGGGTCTATGCTGTCAGACAGCAGGCCGGGGTCCCGGCAGAATCAAACGCGGTGAGGTGTGAGGCGCGATGGATTTTAATACCCCCATCTTTTTGGGCTTCTTTGCGGCAGTGGCCCTTCTGACGTACTGTGTGCCCCGGCAGGCAAAACCCTACCTGCTGCTGGTGGCCAGCTACGTTTTTTACATGTACAAGCCGGAGAACGCCCGGCTGGTAGCCCTGCTGGTGAGCGTCACGGTGGTCACCTGGTGCGCCTGCGTTGCCCTGGGCAGCCGCAAGCTGCGGAATGTGTGGGCCCGCCGAATCTTCCTCTGGCTGGCACTGGCGGTGGCCCTGGGGATTCTCTTCTTTTACAAATACTTTGATTTCTTTGGCCAGCTGGCCGCGGACATCGGCGCCATTTTCGGCGGCAGCGGCAAGTTTGTCAGCCTGGACCTCATCGCACCGCTGGGCCTTTCCTACTTCACCTTCCAGAGCCTGGGCTACGTCATCGACGTTTACCAGCACAAGGCCAACCCCCAGCTGAACCTCTTCAAATACGCGCTGTTCGTCAGCTTTTTCGCCTGCATCTTCACCGGCCCCATCGAGCGGGCCGAGCACCTGATGCCTCAGCTGGAGAACCCCCGCCCCTTCAACTATTCCCGCATGGCGGGCGGCGCCTTCCGCATGCTGTGGGGCTACTTCAAGAAGATGGTGCTGGCGGACGGCATCGGCCAGTTCGTCAGCGCCGTGTACGGCGGGGCAAGCACCGCCGCCGGGCCCTATCTGGTGGCGGCGAGCCTGCTGTTCAGCTATCAAATTTATCTGGACTTTTCCGGCTGCTGCGACATCGCCATCGGCGGCGCGCGCATTTTGGGCATCGACCTTCTGGAAAACTTCAACCGCCCCTTCGCGGCCACCAGCTACACCGAGCTGTGGAACCGCTGGCACATGAGCCTCACCAACTGGTTCCGGGACTACATCTTCACGCCTCTGGCCTTCTATAACCGGGGCCTGCCCGGCGTGTGGGGCAAGCTGCAGGGCTGGTTCAACGTGTTCATCATCTTCCCCATCAGCGGCCTATGGCACGGGGCCAGCATGGGCTACGTCATCTGGGGCGTTTTGAACGGCCTGTTTTTGGTGGTGGGCAAAGCCACCGCGAAAAAGCGGCGCAAGCTTGCCAAAAACAATCCCCTCTATCGCGTCAAACCCATCAAGAACTTCATCCAGCGGGTCATCGTCTACCTGCTGTTCACCTTCTGCATCGTGTTCTTCGCCGCCGACCTCTACGGCGCAACGGCGGGCACGGTGTTCGCCGGCATGTTCCACGGCTGGAACATCGGCCTTTCCGCCTTCTTTGCCGGCGTGCTGGACCGGGGGCTGACCGTGCGCCTCATCGCGGTGCTCATCGGCGGCTGCGCCCTGGTGGAGCTGGTGGAATGGCGCGGCCCGGTGGCCGAGTGGATCCGCCGTCAGTGGGCCTTCATCCGCTGGCCGCTTTACTACCTGCTGGCGCTGGCCATCCTGTTCTTCGCGGCCTTTGGCCAGTCCGCTTTCATCTACCAGCAGTATTGAGGGAGGCGCGGATATGAAAAAAACTGTCTCTTGGCCGCGCTTTCTGGCCATTCGGCTTTTGACCTTTGCCGAGATCGGGCTCAAATTCTGCCTGTTTTTGCCCATTCTGCTGTTCATGGTGTGGTTCAACTACAAGGTGGACGTGAGCGGCCTGTTCCAGGGCGAGCTTGCCCCCCGTCAGGTGGCGAACCTCCTGCTGGAGGGCAGCACCGTCTCCGGCTATGACCAGATGGACGAGCGGCAGGTGCTGGAGGTCTATGTGCAGAACCTCACCGAAGCCCCCGACACGCTGGCCCTGGGCTCCAGCCGGGTGCTGCAGCTCAGCGAGGATCTGGTGGGCGGCGGCAGCTTCTTCAACGCCGGCATCAGCGGTGCGGGCCCCATGGACATCATGAACATCTGGTACCTCTTCGAGCGGGAGGACAAGCTGCCCGAGACCCTCATCCTGGAAGTGGACCCCTGGCTGTTCAACGCCGATCCGGACATCAACCGCAACTCCGATTCGGAGTTGTTTGCCGAATTTTTGGAAAAGGGCCTCGGCATCAACGCCGACTACGAGGAGCCGGACACGGTGGCGCTGTGGAAGGCGCTGGTGGACCCGGCCTACTTCCAGGGCAACGTGACCTACTATCTCAAGCAGCGCCAGACCGGCGCGGTGCTCACCGAGGACGGAGACGACATCTCCTTCAAGGCCGTCACCGGCAGCATCGACGCGCTGGACTACGCGGTGAAGCGTGCGGACGGCAGCATCCAGTACCCCGTGAACTTCCGCAGCTGGAACTACGACCAGGTGATGGCGGAGGTGCTGGCCCAGGCGGGCACGCTGAACGCCCTGCACGGCTTTGACCAGATGGACCCCTACTGGACCGACCTGTTCACCCGCTTCATCGAGCATGTGCAGGCAAAGGGCGTGAACGTGGTGTTCCTGATGACCCCCTATCACCCCTTCATCGTCCTGCACGTCTACAACAATCCCGAAGGCTTCACCGGCTTCTTTGAGGTGGAGCCCTGGGTGCGGGAATATGCCGCCATGAACGGCATCCCGGTCTACGGCAGCTACCATGCCGGGCGGGTGGGCATTCAGGAGAGCATGTTCTTCGACGGGCTGCACTGCAAGCCCGAGGCGCTGCAGCTGATGTTCCCCGGGGTCCAGGCCGCCCTGGCGGGCGAGCAGACCGCCTATGAGACCTTGTATCTTGAGGAATACGGCGATGTGGAGAACAGCGCGAGCGCCCTCATCGGCTACGACGCCGCCTGCGTTGTGGTGGACCAGGACTGGCTGGCCCAGGCCGAAGCGGCCACGCTGGGAATGTGAATCGTTTTTTGCCGGGGCCGCGCGCCCCGGCTTTTTTGAAAATTGACGCTTGACAAACCCGCTTTCGCAAGGTAAAATGTTAGCATTATAAACGATGCGCAGATGGGGAGAAAGCCCGGGCAAAGCGTTTTTCAGAGAGCCGCCGGTTGGTGCGAGGCGGCAGCGCGGTGCGGGTATACTGGCCCCGGAGCACCCGGACTCAACGGCGGTTCCGCCCTGTAGGCCCGGGCGGCACCCGCCGTTACACGGGCGCGGTTCGCAAGTTTTTGCCGACCGTACAAGAGGCCGCCGTTTCGGCGGCAATGAGAGTGGTACCGCGGGTGCTTTTCAAAAACGTGACTGAAAGCCCTCGTCTCTCAAAGCAATGCTTTGAGGGACGGGGGCTTTTTTCGTTCCTCCAAAGCGAAACAGAAGGAGGAACTGTTGCAATGATGGACGTGACCAAGTACAGCGTGGGCTATTACAATCCCCCCAAGTGCGAATACCGCTGGGTGCACAAGGACCACATCGAAAAGGCGCCCGCCTGGTGCAGCGTGGACCTGCGGGACGGCAACCAGAGCCTGATCGTGCCCATGAGCCTGGAAGAGA
Organism: Candidatus Allofournierella excrementavium; assembly: GCF_048526665.1. Classification (NCBI taxonomy): domain Bacteria; kingdom Bacillati; phylum Bacillota; class Clostridia; order Eubacteriales; family Oscillospiraceae; genus Allofournierella; species Candidatus Allofournierella excrementavium. The sequence continues at coordinate 118,678 of NZ_DBGFPE010000016.1, read as the reverse complement.
AGCTGGAGTTCTTCGACCTGCTGGTCAAGATCGGCTTCAAGGAAATTGAGGTGGGCTTCCCAGCCGCCAGCGAGACGGAATACGAGTTTCTGCGCACCCTCATCGAGCAGAACCGCATCCCCGCCGACGTGACGGTGCAGGTGCTGACCCAGTGCCGCGACCACATCATCCGCAAGACCTTCGACGCGGTGAAGGGCGCGCCCAGCGCGGTCATCCACTTCTACAACTCCACCAGCGTGGCCCAGCGGGAGCAGGTGTTCAAGAAGTCGAAGGACGAGATCAAAAAAATCGCCACCGACGGCGCGGCCCTGGTGAAAAAGCTGGCCGAGGAATACGAGGGCAACTTCCGCTTTGAATACAGCCCCGAGAGCTTCACCGGCACCGAGCCGGAGTACGCCCTGGAAGTTTGCAACGCGGTGCTGGACATCATGCAGCCCACGCCGGAAAAGCCCATGATCATCAACCTGCCGGTGACGGTGGCCATGAGCATGAGCCACATCTACGCCAACCAAATCGAGTACATGAGCGACAACCTGAAATACCGCGACAGCGTGGTGCTGAGCCTGCATCCCCACAACGACCGGGGCTGCGGCGTGGCCGACACCGAGCTGGCCCTGCTGGCGGGGGCGGACCGGGTGGAAGGCACCCTGTTCGGCAACGGCGAGCGCACCGGCAACGTGGACATCATCACCCTGGCCATGAACATGTACACCCACGGCGTTGACCCCCATCTGGACTTCTCCGATATGCCCGCCATCGTGGAGCTCTACGAGCGGGTGACCCGGATGCACGTCTACGAGCGCACCCCCTACGCCGGCGCGCTGGTGTTCGCCGCCTTCTCCGGCAGCCATCAGGACGCCATCGCCAAGGGTCTGACCTGGCGCAAAGAAAAGAACCTCCACGAGTGGACGGTGCCCTACATCCCCCTGGACCCCACCGACATCGGCCGCCGCTACGAGGCGGACGTCATCCGCATCAACAGCCAGAGCGGCAAGGGCGGCATCGGTTATCTGCTGGCCCAGGACCACGGCTACGACCTGCCCCCCAAGATGCGGGAGCACTTCGGCTACACCGTCAAGGGCGTTTCCGACCACGCCCACAAAGAGCTTTCCAGCGCCGAGGTGCTGGACATCTTTGAAAAGACCTATCTCAACAAGACCAGCCCCCTGAACGTGGCCGAGGCCCACTTCATCCAGAAGAGCGGCATCTTCGCCGTGGTCACCCTGGAAGAAGGCGGCAAGGTGCGGGAAGCCTCCGCCCAGGGCAACGGCCGTCTGGACGCGGTGTGCAACACCATCAAGGCCGCCACTGGGCTGGACTTCACCATCAGCACCTACTCCGAACACAGCCTGGAGCACGGCTCCACCAGCCAGGCCGCCAGCTATGTGGGCCTTGCCTGGGGCGACGGCTCCACCACCTGGGGCGCGGGCACCGACACCGACATCATCCGCGCCGGCATCAAGGCGCTGGTGAGCGCCGTCAACAACAAGTGACGCAAGCGATAAAGAGGAGGGAAAGACCATGGGAATGACCATGACCCAGAAAATCCTGGCCGCCCACGCGGGGCTGGCGGAAGTGAAGCCCGGCCAGCTCATCAACGCGAAGCTGGACCAGGTGCTGGGCAACGACATCACCACCCCGGTGGCCATCAACGAGTTCGAGAAGGCGGGGTTTGACGGCGTGTTCGACAACGCCCGCATCAACATCGTGCTGGACCACTTCGTGCCCAACAAGGACATCAAGAGCGCCCAGCAGTCGAAACAGTGCCGCCAGTTTGCCGCGAAGTACGACATCGTGAACTTCTTCGACGTGGGCAAGATGGGCATTGAGCACGCGCTGCTGCCCGAACAGGGCATCGTAACCGCCGGCGACTGCATCATCGGGGCGGACAGCCACACCTGCACCTACGGCGCGGTGGGAGCCTTCTCCACCGGCGTGGGCAGCACCGACATGGCCGCGGGCATGGCCACCGGCATGGCCTGGTTCAAGGTGCCCGCCGCCATCCGCTTTGACCTCACCGGCAAGCTGGGCCCCCGGGTGAGCGGCAAGGACGTGATTTTGCACATCATCGGCATGATCGGCGTGGACGGCGCGCTCTACAAGAGCATGGAGTTCACCGGCCCGGGCGTGGCCACCCTCTCCATGGACGACCGCCTGTGCATCTGCAACATGGCCATCGAGGCCGGCGCGAAGAACGGCATCTTCCCGGTGGACGAAGTGACCATCGCCTACCTCACCGGCCGCAGCCGCCGGGAGTGGACGGTCTATGAGGCCGACCCGGACGCGGAGTACGAAAAGACCATCCACATCGACCTCTCGGCCATCGAGCCCACCGTCTCCTGGCCCCACCTGCCGGAGAACACCCACACCGCCAAGGAGAGCGAGGGCGTTGCCATCGACCAGGTGGTCATCGGCAGCTGCACCAACGGCCGCCTGGAAGACATGCAGGCCGCCTACGAGATTCTGAAGGGCAAGACCATCGCCCCCGGCGTGCGGGGCATCATCATCCCCGGCACCATGGCGGTGTACAAGGCCTGTTTGCAGAACGGCTGGCTGGAAGCCTTCATCGACGCGGGGTGCGTCGTGTCCACCCCCACCTGCGGGCCGTGCCTGGGCGGCTACATGGGCATTCTGGCGGAGGGAGAACGGTGCATCTCCACCACCAACCGCAACTTCGTGGGCCGCATGGGCCACGTGAAAAGCGAAGTATATCTGGCAAGCCCCGCCACCGCCGCCGCCAGCGCGCTGACCGGGCATATTACCGACCCTCGGGAGGTGGAGTAAATGAACGCACAGGGAACCGTTTTCAAATACCCCGACAATGTGGACACCGACGTTATCATCCCCGCCCGCTACCTGAACAGCCAGGACGCGGCGGAGCTGGCCCGCCACTGCATGGAGGACATCGACCCGGACTTTGTGAACAAGGTGAAGCCCGGCGACATCATGGTGGGCGGCTGGAACTTCGGCTGCGGCTCCAGCCGGGAGCACGCGCCCCTGGTCATCAAGACCAGCGGCACCGCCTGCGTCATCGCCAAAAGCTTCGCCCGCATCTTCTACCGCAACGCCATCAACATCGGCCTGCCCATTCTGGAATGCGAGGCGGCGGCCGAAGCCATCAACGCGGGGGACGAGGTGGCGGTGGATTTTGACACCGGCGTCATCACCGACGTGACCACCGACAAGACCTTCCAGGCCCAGCCCTTCCCCCCCTTCATCCAGGACATCATCCGCGCCGGCGGGCTGATGAACAGCATCCGGCAGAAAGGGGCGCAGTGAAATGAACAAGACCATCGCGGTGATCCGGGGCGACGGCATCGGCCCGGAGATCGTAAACGAAGCCATCAAGGTGCTGGATAAGATCGCGGAAAAATACGGCCACACCTTCACCTGCGACGACGTGGACATGGGCGGCGTTGCCATCGACAAGTGGGGCGACCCGCTGCCCCAGGCCATGCTGGACAAGTGTCTTTCCGCCGACAGCGTGCTGCTGGGCGCGGTGGGCGGCCCCAAATGGGAGGGCCTGCCCGGGCCCCAGCGCCCGGAAAAGGGCCTGCTGCGCCTGCGGGCGGGCATGGGCCTTTACTCGAACCTGCGCCCGGCCAAGCTGTGGCCCCAGCTGGCCCAGGCCAGCCCCCTGAAACCCAGCATTGTTGAAAAGGGCATCGACTTTCTGGTGGTGCGGGAGCTCATCAGCGGCATCTACTTCGGCGAGCACAAGACGGTGGAGCAAAACGGCGAGAAGGTTGCCACCGACGTGATGCTCTACGCCGAGCACGAAATTGAGCGCATCGGCCGCATCGCCTTTGAGACCGCCATGAAGCGCCGCAAAAAGGTGACCTGCGTGGACAAGGCGAACGTCCTGGACACCAGCCGCCTGTGGCGGGCGGTGCTGCACCGCATCAAGGAGGAGTACCCCGAGGTGGAGTACGGCGAGATGTTCGTGGACAACGCCTCCATGCAGCTGGTGAAGGACCCCAGCCAGTTCGACGTCATCGTGACCGGCAACATGTTCGGCGACATCCTCTCGGACGAGGCCAGCATGCTCACCGGCACCATCGGCATGATCCCCTCCTCCAGCCTGGGCGACGGCACCCGTGGCATGTACGAACCCATCCACGGCTCCGCCCCGGACATCGCCGGCCAGAACAAGGCCAACCCCATCGGCACCATCCTCTCCGCCGCCATGATGCTGAAATACAGCTTTGGCATGGACGCGGAGGCCGCCGCCATCGAAGCCGCGGTGGAGCAGGCGCTGAACGACGGCCTGCGCACCGCCGACATGATGGCCGGGGGCTGCACCCCCGCCACCTGCTCGGAGATGGGCGACGCCATCGCTGCCCGGCTGTAAAAACCTTTTAAAACGCGCTTTGCCCCGGCCCGTCCTGCTGGACGGGCCGGGGCCTTTGTGCTATACTGTGGGTAGAATCGACTGGGAGGTATACCAGCCATGAAAAAGCTGTCGGCTTTTGCCGCCTGCGCTCTGGCCGCCCTGCTGCTGGCCGGATGCAGCGAACGCACCTACACCGGCATCCTCACCGCCCCGGGCGATGAGTCCGCCCGCTCCTTCACCATGCAGGGGCGGGACGGCACGGCCTATTCCGTCAAGGTGGCGGAGGACGTGCCGGTAGTGGCATGGCCGGAGGGCACTGAGCCCGGCGACCTCTATTCCGGGAACTGGCCCGCCCTGCGCCTTTCGGTCAAGGGGCGCGCTTCCCTTTTCGGCGAGCCCGTGACTCTGACGGCCGGCAGCGTGCAAATTGACGCGGCGCAGCAGCCGGAAGGGCTGACCCTGGCCGACGGCACTTCCCTGTCGGTCTGGCAGGCCAGCTTTGACCGGGAATACTGCGCCCCGGACGGCACGCTGCTGCTGGAAGAGCGGCTGGGCAGCGAGGCTGCCGACGCGCTGAAAAACGCCGCCGGTCTGAGCCAAGAAGCCAAAGAGAACATCCTCGCTTTTTATGAAGCCCAGGGTATCCTCTACGACCTGCCCGCCCAGCTGGAAAGGGCCTGGGCCGCATACAAGGAAGCGGATGAAGGCTTTGAGCTTTACACCCTGGGGCAGGAGGTGAACCTCTGCGCCGAGAACGGCAGCACCCTCTGGCTGGTCACCACGGTGACGCTGCCCCTGGGCGGGCGGGTGGTCACCGAGGAACCCCTCTGCGCCGCCTTCGACAAGGCCACCGGCGAGGCGCTGGCCGCCGAAGAACTCTTCACCTGCACCGGCGACGAATTGGCCGCCGCCCTGCTGAACGCCGCCGGCATCACCGACGAACCGCGCCGCGGCGAGATGCTGGCGGCCTTTGACGAGAACCGGGTGGTGTTCCGCGGCGAGGCGCTGGAGGTGTTCTACCCTGAGGGCGCGGTGCCCAGCGAAGAGACTGCCCTCATCCTCGGCCTTGACTACACTGACAGCGTGAAGGCACTGTTGCAGCCCCGGGCGCTGCCACAAAAGGCAACGTGACAAAATCACGGTAAAGGCAGCCCGTTTGGGGTATGCTATGAGCGTAAGGTAAACAAAGAGGCGGCAGACCCGCCGAAAGGAGATAGAAACGATGAGCGTTGTGCATGTGGATTCCAAGAATTTTGAGGCCGAGGTGCTGCACAGCACCCAGCCGGTGCTGCTGGACTTCTGGGCCACCTGGTGCGGCCCCTGCCGTATGCTGGCCCCGGTGCTGGACGAAATTGCCGCCGAGAAGGCCGGCGAGGTGAAGGTGTGCAAGCTGGACATTGACCAGAGCCCCGAGCTGGCCACCCGGTACGGCGTGATGAGCATCCCCACCCTGATGATCTTCAAGGACGGCCAGGTGGTGAACAAGAGCGTGGGCCTGGTGCCCAAGGCCGCGGTGGAAAAGCTGCTGGGCTGAGCCACCATATCCCAAAACAGAACGAAACTCCCCCGGTGAACCCGCCGGGGGAGTTTTTTGTTGCGCAGGATTCAGCCCTTCGCCGCCTGACGGAACAGGCCGATGAGGGTCTCCACCTCGCTGACGTCGCCGGTGTAGCTGAAGGAAAAGCCTTCGTCCGTCCAAACAGCATAGCTGCTGCCCTCAAAGGTGCGGCACTCCACCTGCACGCCGTTCACGTCCCGGGTCTCCACCGTCTCGCCGCCGTAGATGCCGCTCACGTCCTCACTGCCGTACTGCACACGGTACAAAGAGCCGTCGGCATATTCCACCTGCCCCAGCACGGGGTAGCCCTGGGCCACCAGCACCGAGAGGGCGGCGGTCTCCTTGTCCAGCACGGGAACGGGGAAATCCAGATATTCCTCCATCTCCTCCACCGTGGCCACGCTGATGACAGGGTTGGTCACCTCCACCGGCGCGGGGTCGGGCGTCAGCCCTTCGCCGCCGCGGAGCAGCAGCGAGCCGCCCAGCACCGCAATGCACAGGCAGGCGGCCACGGCTCCCCACCGCAGCCAGAGGGGCGCTTTGCGGCTTTTGCGATAGCCGGCGGCCTCCTCCACATAGCTGTCGTTCACTTCGCCCACGGCTTCCAGCAGTTTTTTCCGTTCATACAGACACTCTTTCCCCGGCCAGATGCTCTTTCAGCTTCCGGCGCATGCGCGCAAGGCGCACCGTGACGTTCTTTTCCGAAAGGCCCACCCGCCCGGCGATCTGGCGGCAGCTGTCCGCGAACCAGTAGCGGCGCAGAAAGATGACCCGGTCCTCCTGGTTCAGGGTGTCGAGGAAGCGCTCGATGCACCGGGCCAGTTCCTTCGTTTCCAGTGCCTGCACCGCCTCGTCCGCCCCGGCAAGGCAATCCTCCAGCTCCTCAAAGGGCACGCAGCCCGCGGCGCTGCGCCGGGCCGCGCGCTTTTTGTAATAGGCGTTCAGGGCAATGTTGCGCACCACCCGGCACAGATAGGCCCGCAGCGGGGCGGGCCGCGCCGGCGGTATCGCCCGCCAGAGGCCGAGGTAGGCGTCGTTCACGCACTCCTCCGCGTCCTGCCGGTCGTTCAGGATGTTGAGCGCAAGGCTGCGGCACACTGCGGCACAGCCCGCCGTAGGTCTCGTCCACCGCCCGCAGCGCTTCTTCCGACCGCGCCCAGAAAAGCCCGACGATCTGCACGTCTTCCACGATGGTCACCTCCTCCTTTCGGCTTTCAACCGTTATACTACGGTTTTGCGGCCGAATGCTACACTTTTTCTCAAAAAAATTCACGCCTGCCCCAGATATTCCTCCAGGCAAATGCCCTGCTCGGTGATGGCGCGGGCGGCATTCTGCCCCACATAGCGGTAGTGCCAGGGCTCGTTGGAAATGCCGGTGATGTTCACCTTGTCCGCCGGGTAGCGCTTGATGAAGCCGTATTCCCAGGCGTGCTCCAGCAGCCAGTCGTAAAGCTCCTGCCCGGTGCCCATAGTCTGGTCCGGATTGATGTCCACCGCCAGGCCCAGTTCGTGCTCGCTGGTGCCCGGCTGGGCCACCCACTGGGCCGCCGCCTGACGGGCCAGGTCCTCGGGGTAGCCCTCCTGCCGGTAGGCTTCTATCTTGTCCTCCATGATCTGCCGCTGCTCCTCGCCGGTGCGCCAGCCGGAGGCCACCACCGGGTAAAGCCCCTCGGCCCGGGCCGCGTCGAACAGCTGCTGCAACGCGGGCAGGATGCGCTCGTCCACCCGCTCGCCCCCTGCCACCTCCACCGTCTGCACCTGCCAGTCGGCGGGCAGAGGATGGTCGGCGTTCACCAGCGTCAGCTCCCAGCTTTCGGCGGCGGGCGCGCTGGCCGGCGTGCTTTCCGCCGGGCGGCTCACCGGGGCGGAGGGCGCGTCTTTGAGCAGGGCCTGCATCCCTTCCGCGGCCCAGGCGGACAGCCGCCACACCCCCGCCAGCGCCAGCAGAAACACCCCCAGCGCCAGCAGACGGCGGCCCATGCGGCGACGGCGGCGGGCGCGGCGGCGGTCGAACACCCGCTGCCGGGGCGGCGGCGCTTGCCACCCATCGCCGGGGCGGCGGGCCGCCCCGGTGCGCAGACGCCGCCCCGGCGCTGGCCGTTTTATCCTTCGACGCTGTTCCATATTTTCTTTCCCTCCCGATGCAAAAACAGCCGCCCTTTCGCGGCACATTTATTGTACCGAAAAAGGGCGGCGGCTGTTTTTGCATTTCAGGACGGAAAACACAAGCTTTTCTGCTCAAAACCTTACGATTTTATGACGCGGGCATCTTTACCGTGAAGATGACCCGGCCTTCAAAACTCTCTGCGGTGATCTGCCCGCCGTGGCGGGCGACGATCTCTTTTGCAATGGCAAGGCCCAGCCCCGCACCGCCGCTGCGGGTGGCGCGGGCGGAGTCCGCCCGGTAAAAGCGCTCGAACAAGCGGGAGAGCACCTCCGGGGGGATGGTGCGGCCCCGGTTTTCCAGCCGGATGACAACCTTGCCCGGCTGCTGGGCCAGGGTGAGCAGCAGGGGGCTGCCCGGCTCGCTGTAGCTGATGGCGTTGCGGATGATGTTGTCCAGCACCCGCTCCATCTTGCCCGCATCGCAGGTGAGCATCACCTTCGGCGGCAGCTGGGACCGCCATTCCAGGCCCTTGTCCGCCATGAGGGGTTTGAACTCCCACATCATCTGCTCCAGCATGCGGCTCACATCCACCCGCTCCTTTTCCAGCTCGATGGCCGAGAGGTTGAACCGGGTGATTTCAAAGAACTCGTTGATGAGGTCCTCCAGCCGCAGGGCCTTGTCCAGCGCCACGCCGGTGTAGCGCCCGCGCATTTCCGGCGAGAGGTCCGGCTCCTCCTGCAGGAGGGTCAGGTATCCCACCACGCTGGTGAGGGGCGTTTTCAGATCGTGGGCCAGATAGACGATGAGGTCGTTCTTTCGCTGCTCGGCCTCCCGGGCCACATAGGCGCTGCGCAGGGCCTGCTCCCGGGCGAGGTTCAACTCGTCCTCCGCCGCTTTCAGCGCGGCGGGCAGGCGGATGGGCTCCTCGCCCGGGTCTGCCAGCTGCTTTGCTGCCTGCAGCAGCGTTTCGGTGCTTTTGAGGGCCCGGCGCAAAAACCACCAGTCCACCAAAAACCACACCGCCAGCAGCCCGCAGGCGCCCACAAGCAGAAAATTGTCCTTGATCCAGCGGAACAGCTCATAGTTGGGCTCCCAGCCCTGCCAAGCGTGGTTGTTGCCCGTCCACCAGACCAGCACGGCCAGCGCCAGGAATGCCACGGCGGTGAAGAACATCGCCGCGAACATCTGGCTGATGAGCTGGCGGCCAAAACCGCTCTCTCGTTTCTTACTCAACGGTGTAGCCCACCCCCCAGACGGTTTTTACATAGCGGGGCTTGCGGGGCGGCTCGCCCAGCTTTTCCCGCAGGCGAGCGATGTGGGCCATCACGGTGTTGCTGCTGTCCAGGTATTTTTCGCCCCACACGGCGCTGAACAGCTCCTCCGAGGATACCACCTTCCCCTGCCGCCGGCACAGATACCACAGGATATTGAACTCGGTGGGGGTGAGGGACACCTCCTTGCCGTTCAGGGTGCACTTGTGCCCTTCTTTGGAGATGCTCAAGGCCCGGATGTCCAGCCGGTCCGGCTCGCCGGTGCTTGCGGCATCGTAGCGCAGATAGCGCCGCAACTGGGTCTTGACCCGGGCCACCAGTTCCAGCGGGTTGAAGGGCTTGGTGATGTAGTCGTCCGCCCCCAGGGAAAGGCCGGTTATCTTGTCCATGTCCTCCACCCGGGCGGTGAGCATCACGATGGGGAACAGATGCTGCTGGCGGATGCGGCGGCAGAGGGAAAAGCCGTCCATGTCCGGCAGCATCACGTCCAGGATGGCAAGGTCTGGCTTGTTCGTTTCAATGCATGCCAGCGCCGCCGCGGCGGTGCCGCACAGCTGCACCCGGTAGCCCTCGTTCTTGAGATACACCGCCACCAGGTCGGCAATTTCCTGCTCGTCGTCCACCACGAGGATGGTCTCGTTCATTCCGCGCTCTCCTCCCCCAGCGGCTTTGCCATATACAGCACGTCCTCATAGCTGCCATCCGGGTACTTCATGTTCCGGGGCAGGGTGCCGCAAACTTCAAAACCCAGCTTTCTGTAGAGAGCAATGGCCCCGGTGTTGTGGGCGGCCACCTCCAGCTCCAGCTGTTCCAGGCCCTTTTGGCGGGCGACGGCAATGAGTTCTTCCAGCAGGACAGTGCCGATGCCCTTCCCCGTGAATTTCTGATAGAGGGCCACGGCCAGCTGGGCCCGGTGGCGGTAGCGCGCCATGGAAAAGCCCATCAGCGAGGCGTTGCCGGCGTGCTCGCCGTCCCAGAAAGCCAATAACATCAGATTCACGGGAGACTCGTTCTGGCCGCGGATGAAGGCTTTTTCCTCCTCCTCGGTCATGGTGACCTCCTCCGGCCCGCGGGCCAGCCAGGGGGTCTCTCCGCAGGTGGTCTTGAGATAGCGAAGAAGCATTTCCGCGTCTTCTTCCGCCGCGCAGCGCAGGGTGAGCGTGTGGCCATTCAAAGTGCGGGTAATGGGTTCCACAAGCATGGGGTCTTCCTCCTCTTTTTACATTTCGGCCCCGGCCTTTTACAGGCCGGGGCCGGGCATTTTTATTTTGCCTTGGGTGCGCCGGGCAGGTATTTCTCCCGTTCCACGCCCTTTTCCCGCAGCTTGCGGCGGGTGGCGGTGCGCAGCAGGCTGTAGGCCACCGAGCAGGCGGGGATCATCACCAGCATGCCCATCACGCCCATGGCGCTGCCGCCGATGGTGACGGCCATCAGCACCCAGATGCCGGGCAGGCCCACCGAGTTGCCCACCACCTTGGGGTAGATGAGGTTGCCCTCGATCTGCTGGATGCAAAGGAACAGCACCACGAACCACACCGCCTGGATGGGGTTTTGCACCAGGATGAGAAACGCGCCCACAAAGCAGCCGATGAAAGCGCCGAACACCGGGATCAGGGCAGTGACGGCCACCAGCACGCTGATGAGTGTGACATAGGGCATACGGCAGAGCAGCATGCCCACCGCGAACAGGCCGCCCAGGATGCAGGCCTCCAGGCACTGACCGGACAGGAATTTGGAGAAGGTGTGGTTGGTGAGCCGGGCCACCTCCACCGCCTTTTCCGCCCGGTGGGCCGGGCCCCAGGCGTAGAGAAGCATTTTGGCCTGCCGCGTCAGGGTCTCTTTGCAGGCCAGCAGGTAGAGCGCGAAGATGAGGCCGATGAAGAAATCCACGAACTGCATCACAAAGCCGGTGGCGGCGGTGGCCGCGTTGCCCACCAGGGCAAAGCCGCCGTTTCGGAACCACTCGGCCACGGCGGAGACGGCGCTCTGCCAGTCGGTGATGAACTCGGTGGAGATCCACTCCTCCAGCATGGGGTACTGCACCATCAGCTCCGCCAGCCATTTCTGGCAGTCGGTCCAGAAGCCGGGCAGCTGGGCACCGATGCTGGCAATGGTGCGGCCCAGCTGGGGCAGGATGAGCAGCAGCACCAGCGCCATCACACCCAGCACCGCCAGCAGCGTCAGGGTAAGAGCCGCCGCGCGGCGGCCCTTGACCAGCTTTTTGGGCAGCGCTTTTTCAATGGCCCGCATGGGCACGTTCAGAATAAAGGCCATGCTGCCGCCCAGCACAAAGGGCGACACGAGGCCCCACACCCTGTTCAGGATACCGCCCACCCGGTCCAGGTTCTGCAGGCCCCAATAGAGCACGATGCAGAAACTGGCCATGAGCAGCAGCGTTCGGATGGTTTTTTTATCAAGCTGCATAGTCGCAGGCCCTCACTTTTTGTTTTCTCGCCCCCGCCGGGGGCTTTTCTTTATTGTATCCTGCTTTGGGCCGATGCGCAAGCGGTGTTTTCAGCTTTCCAGTTCGCCCAGCAGCCAGTCCAGGCTCTGGCGGGTGAGGTCCAGCTGCTCCTGGGCCCGCTCCAGCTGGGCGCGCACCTCCTCGCAGTCCTCGCCGCCAGTCTGGGCCAGGCCGGTGACCCCCGCCTGCAGCGGCACCCAGTACTGCCCGCCCAGATAGTCGATTTTTGCCCACACCGCGCCGTTCCACTCGCCGTCGGTGACCTCCGAAGCAGGATAGCGCCCAATCGGCAGGGTGCCCGAAAAGGCCGCGGGGTCCGGCGCAAAGTAATAGGTGGCCCCGCTCTGATACACCACCAGTTCGGTGCCCGTGAGCGGCAGGGTGGCCGGGCCCTGGGAATAGCCATTCTTGCCCGCCGCCTTGATGAGCGGCAGAAAATCCTTGTAGCTGTAATTCAGGTCCACGTTGCCGGAAATGCCGTTCACCCGGCCGGTGCTGGAATACTGCCACATGTCGTAGCTGCCCTGATAGCCCACAAAGCCCCGGTAGTCGGCGATCCACAAGGGGTAAGCCGCCAGCTCGGCCATGTTCAGGTAGTTCTGGGCGAAGTTCGTATAGGTGTAAAAGCCGGGGAACCAGCCCTTCTGGTCCAGGATGTCCATGGCAAAGCGCACAAGGCCGGTGAGCTCGGTGCGGCCCAGGCTTTGCAGGCTGGAGGCCTCCACGTCCACGAACACCGGGTACTCCAGCCGCAGACCCTCCAGCATCGGCAGCAGGGTGTCCAGCTCGTTGATGACCGCCGCCTCGGTGCGGGCGTAGGTGTAGTAATAGACGCCCACCCGCATGCCCGCCGCGTGGGCCTCGGCCACGTTCTTTTCAAAGTAAGGGTCCACATAGACCCCGCCGCTGTTTGAGGACACCGCCCGCACGATGGCGAACTGCTTGCCCGCCGCCACCTGCTGCCAGTCGATGTTCCCCTGATACCGGGACACGTCGATGCCCGTCTGGAAAATCTCCATAAAAAGCCCCCCTCTTCGCCATGGTATGCAAAGAGAGGGGCCGTTTGTTCCTTTAAGTCACAAGGCCGCCGTTGACGCCCAGCACCTGCCCGGTGATGTAGCCCGCCCCGTCACTGGCCAGAAAGACCAGCGCATCGGCCACCTGCTTCGGGGTGCCGAGAGCGCCCAGAGGCGTTTCCTCCGCCAGGGCCGCCTTGTCCTCGGCGGAGAAGGAGGCCATCATGTCGGTGTCGATGACGCCGGGGGCCACGCAGTTGACGGTGACGCCGCTGGGTCCTTCCTCCTTCGCCAGCGCCTTGGTCAGGCCGATGAGGCCCGCCTTGGCGGCGGAGTAGGCCACCTCGCAGCTGCCGCCCACCTGCCCCCACATGGAGCTGACGGTGAGGATGCGGCCCCATTTCTGATGGATCATATGGGGCAGCGCCCGGCGGCAGCAGTAAAAGGCCCCGGAAAGGTGCACGTCCAGCATCCGCCGCCATTCCTCGTCAGTCACGTCGGTGAACAGCTTTTGGGCGGCGATGCCGGCATTGCACACCAGCACGTCCACCCCGCCGAAGGTCTTTTCGGCAGCGGCGAACATCGCCTCCACCTGGGCGGGGTCGGCCACGTCCGCCTGCACCGCCAGCGCCCGGCCGGACCAGCGGGCGGCCAGGGCTTCGGCCTTTTCGGCGCTGCGCAGGTAGTTGATGACCACCTGATAGCCCGCCTCTGCAAAGCGTTCGGCGGCGGCGGCTCCGATGCCCCGGGCCGCGCCGGTGATAAGTACCGTTTTCATCGCGCTTCCTCCCGTTTTTTGCGCAGGGCGGCAAAGAAGTCCTTCAAAAGCTGGGCGCACTCCTCCGCCAGCAGGCCGCTCTCCACCTTGGGGCGGTGGTTGAATGGCAGGGCGAACAGGTCGGTGAGGGAGCCGCAGCAGCCCGCCTTGGGGTCCGCCGCGCCGTAGACCACCCGCTTGATGCGGCTGTTGATGATGGCCCCGCTGCACATGGGGCAGGGTTCCAGCGTCACGAACAGCTCGCACTGCCACAGCCGCCAGCCGCCCAGCGCCTTGCAGGCGGCGTCGATGGCCAGCAGCTCAGCGTGGTGGGTGGCGTTTTTGCCGGTCTCCCGGGTGTTGTAGGCCATGGCCACCGGCTCGCCGTCCTTGGCCACCACAGCGCCCACCGGCACTTCGCCCAGGGCGGCGGCCTTTTTTGCCTGCTCGATGGCAAGGCGCATCAGTTGTTCATCGGTCATGGTTCATCCCCCAATGGTCTTGTAGATGCTCAAGGCCGCCAGCACCGCCAACGCCGCCAGATAGCCGGGGCTGCGCAGAAGGCACAGCCAGTCTTTCGCCTGTCCCCGCAGGCGGCCCTTTTTGCGGGCGGGCAGCGCCCGCCAGGGGGCGAAGGCCAGGGCCGCCAAAGGCGGCAGGAACATCAGCAGATAGCAGATGACCTGGGGCGCGCCGTACTGCTGGCAGTACTGCCCGGCAAAGGCCAGGGTGTTGTTGTAAAGATGGAAGAGCATGCCCGGCACAAGGCTGCCCGAGCAGAGGGCGGCAAGGCCCAGCGCGGCGCCGCCGAAGGCCGCGGCCGCCACCGAGGGCGCGTGCCCGTGGAGCAAAGCGAACAGCAGTGCCTGACCCGCCACGGCCACCACCGGGCCGAAGGGGCGCAGCCACCCCTGCAAAAGGCCGCGAAAGAGCAGTTCCTCCCCCACGGCGGGCACAAGGCAGACTGCCAGCCAGGCCGCCGCCAGCGCAAGGCCGGAGGCGGGCAGGTCCATCTGGCCGCCGCCCGCGCCGGGCAGGGCCGCCGCCAGCAGATTCCCCGCCATCATCAGCAGCCAGAACAGCAGGAACAGCCCGGCCCACTGCTCGGCGTTCAGCCGGCGGGGCGAGGCTGCGGGCACGCCGCCCGCCAACGGCAGCAAAGCGAAGGGCGCGGCGAGGGACAAGGCGCTCACCACCGCCTGCAGCAGGATGGCCGCCGCAAGGCCGGTGCCCGCCGGGTTGGCAAGGCTGGCCCCCGGCACCCGCAGGGCCAGCAGGGCGTTCGCCAAAGCGGTGAGCACCGAGCGGGCCACAAGATAGCCCAAAGCGGCGCAGCCGCAGGCAGCCCCCGCCCGCCGCAGTGCCGCGGCCCGGGCCGCGCCCGCGGGCAGGACCTCAGCGGTCCTCATTGGAAAGGTCTTTGTAGTCCACGTCCACCGGGCGGCCGGAGCCGGGCGCGGGGCGGCCGTCCAGCGTTTCGGTCAGCTTGTCCAGCTGGCGGGCGGCGTCCTTTGCGGTGCGCTCCAGGCCCCGCATCAGCACTGCGGCATACACCGCGCTGATGAGGCTGAGGGCCCCTTCCACCAGCAGGATGACGCCGATGGCCATCACCAGCAGCTGCACCGTCTCGAAGGGGTTGACCATCATCAGCACGCCCAGCGCCGCCGACAGGCCCGCCAGGATGAGGAAGCTCCACCAGCGGGCATAGCCCATCTTGCGCAGCTCAAAGGCGGACTGCAGCCGCACCACCGCGTCCACAATGACGTAGATGCCCACCAGGATGGGCAGCACCGAGACCACCGTGTCCGGCTTGAAGAGCAGGAACACGCCCAGGGCGCTGGCGGCAACGCCGAACACCACGCCGAAATAATCAAAGAAGAACCGCTCCTCGGCCCGCACATAGCCCCAGATGCTCAAGAGGCCCTTGAGGAGGATGACCGCGCCGAAGAGATAGCACACCAGCCGCAGGGAGGCCTCCGGCCAGAGCAGCAGCGCCAGGCCCAGCAGCATGAAAGCCAGCGCCGAGAGCAGGAATCCTTTTTTCATATGTGTCATTGTTTTGACCGTCCTTTCCCGCAGGGCCGTGGTCCGGCTCTGCCTGTTGGCGTTCCATGGGTTTAGTATACCATATTTGCATTGCAAACAAAAGCGGGGCGGCCCCTGTTCGGGACCGCCCCGCGCAGTGCACAAGGGAGGTTATTGCATCAGTTCGCACACCGCCTGGGCGTAGGCCACAGGGTCCTCGATGGGCAGGCCCTCGATGAGCAGGGCCTGGTCGTAGAGGATGCCGGCGTATTTGCCCAGCTTCTCGGTCTCGCCCTTCTCCTGCAGGCTTTGCAGGGTGGCGAAGATGGGATGGTCGGCGTTGATCTCCAGCACCTTCTGGCTCTTGGGCGCGCCCTCGGCGCCGGGCATGGCGGAGAGCACCTTCTCCATTTCCAGAGACAGAGGCCCTTCACTGGACAGGCACACCGGGTGGCTCTTCAGCCGGGTGGACAGGCGCACCGCCTCCACCTTGTCGCCCAGCGCCTCCTTCATGGCGTCGAACAGAGCCTTGTTGGCCTCGGTCTTTTCCTCGGCGGCTTTCTTTTCCTCCTCGGTCTCAAGGCCCAGGTCGCCGGAAGAGACGTTCTTGAACTCCTTCTCCTTACCCTTCTCGCCGTAGCGGCGCAGCATCTGCAGGCAGAACTCGTCCACGTCCTCGGTGAGCAGCAGCACGTCGCAGCCCTTGTCCAGCACCAGCTCGGCGGCGGGCAGCTTGGCCAGCCGGTCGGCGGAATCGCCGGCGGCGTAGTAGATGAACTTCTGGTCCTCGGCCATCTTCTCCACATACTCCGCCAGGGTGACCATCTTCTTCTCCCGGGCGCTGTAGAACAGCAGCAGGTCCTTCAGCTGGTCGGCGTGCATGCCGTAGTCGGCATAGCAGCCGTATTTCAGCTGGCGGCCGAAGTTCTTGAAGAACTCCTCGTACTTCTCCCTCTCGTTGTTCTTCATGGCGTTCAGCTCGTTCTTGATCTTCTTTTCGAGGCTGGTGCGGATGAGCTTGAGCCGCCCGTCCTGCTGCAGCATCTCACGGCTGATGTTGAGGGAGAGGTCCTGACTGTCCACCACGCCCTTGACGAAGCTGAAGTGGTCCGGCAGAAGGTCCGCGCACTTTTCCATGATGAGCACGCCGCTGGCATAGAGCTGCAGGCCCTTTTCGTAGTCGCGGGTGTAATAATCGTAAGGCGCGCGGCCGGGGATGAACAGCAGCGCGTTGTAGGTTGCGGTGCCCTCGGTGCGGCTCACGATGACCCGGGCGGGGTCGGTGAAGTCGTAGAACTTGTCCTTATAGAACTGGTTGTACTCCTCGTCGGTCACCTCGCCCTTGGAGCGCTTCCACAGGGGCACCATGCTGTTGAGGGTCTCCAGCTCGGTGTAGGTCTCGTACTCGGGGGTGTAGTCCTCGCCGGCGTCGGCGGGCTTTTCCTTCTGGCGGGTCTTTTCCCGGTACATCTGGATGGGATAGCGCACATAGTCGCTGTACTTCTTGACGATGCCCACCAGGGTGTACTCGTCCAGGAAGCGGTCGTAGTTTTCCTCCGGGGTGCTCTCCTTCACCACCAGGATGACCTGGGTGCCCACCTCGGGCTTGTCGGCCTCGGTGATGGTGTAGCCCTCGGCGCCCTTGCTCTCCCACTTCCAGGCGGTGTCGCTGCCAAAGGCCCGGCTGATGACCGTGACCCGGCTGGCCACCATGAAGGTGGAGTAGAAGCCCACGCCGAACTGGCCGATGATGTCGATGTCGTCCGCCTTGTTCTCCTTCTTGAAGTCGAAGCTGCCGCTGCGGGCGATGGTGCCAAGGTTCTTTTCCAGCTCTTCCTTGGTCATGCCGATACCGTTATCGGTGATGGTGATGGTGCGGCTGTCTTTATCCAGCGTCAGGTGGATCTTGTAGTCCTCCTTGCGGCTGGGCACCGTGTGGTCGGTGAGGCTTTTGAAATAGAGCTTGTCAATGGCGTCGCTGGCGTTGCTAATCAGCTCCCGCAGAAAGATCTCCTTGTTGGAGTAGATGCTGTTCACCATCAGGTCCAGCAGCTTTTTGCTTTCGGCTTTGAATTGTTTCACTGCCATGTGTGTTCGCTCCCTTTATGTCAAATCTCATGGATGATGTTTTTAGCACTCTCAACATCTGAGTGCTAATTAACTATACCGCGTTTTGCACAAAAAAGCAAGGGGTTTCACACAAAATTTAAAAAGCGTTCAAAAAAGCCCCCGGCAGGGCCGGGGGCACAGCGTTTGTCAAAGGGTCACCGCGCGGAGGAACCGCTCCATGGTCTCGCGCTGCGGGGTGATGACTGCCAGATCGACGCCGGGGTTTGACCGGGCGTATTGTTCCAGATCGGCGGCAAGGTTCCGCCCCGAGAGAAGATAGTCCTGCAGGATGTACTCCTCGGAGCAGCCGGCCCGCCGCTGCAGCAGGGCCGCCACCACGCCGGTGCGGTCCTTGCCGGCGGTGCAGAAAAACAGCACGTTGCTCTCGGCTTCGGTGATGGTTTTCAGGATGCCTTCCATCCGGTCATCCGCCATGTTGATGTAGGACTGAGCCACCCAGGCAGGGCTTTCCGGCAGAGCGTCGCCGCTGGTCACCGGCAGGTGCAGACAGCGAAAGCGCCCGTCCTGCTCCAGCGGGCAGGGCTTTGCCGCCCGTTCCCGCTCGGTGCGAAGGTCCACCACCGTGGTGATGTTGTGGCCCGCCAGCCACTGTTTTTCCTCCTCGGTCACCTGCAGGGGCACATCGCTGCGGATGTAGCGCAGGCTGCCCGGCAGGACGGGCCGGGTGTTTTTGGTGGAGGCAAAAAAGCGGTGCATGCTCTCCCCTCCCCTTTAGCCCGGCGTGAACAGTTCGTCCACGGTGGTGCCCAGCTCCTGGGCCAGCTTGAAGGCCAGCGCCAGGGTGGGGTCGTATTTGTTGTTCTCGATGGCGTTGATGGTCTGGCGGGAAACGCCGCACTTTTTGGCCAGCTGCTCCTGCAAAAGGCCCTTTTCCCGGCGCATTTCGCGAATTTTATTTTCCACGTTCAAAATCACCGTACCGTTTCTTTAACACCAGCAGCACCACGAAGTAGGTCACCGCGGTGACGCTGAGGTCGATAAAGGGGTTGGACTGCAGCTTCTGGGCCCGCACCACCGCCTCAACCACATCGAACACCTGGGTCAGCACCGTGACGAGCAGGGTGAAGGACCCGGCCTTCCAGACGATGAGCTGGCGGCGCTCATCCCCCACCCGCGCCAGCGAGACCACCATGGCCACATCCAAAACGATGGTGCCCAGCAGAAAGAGCCCAAACAAAATCAGGAAAAAGTTATCCCACGTGAACATGCCTTGCGTTACAGGATCCATTGCGCTGCCTCCTTTTCAAAATGTCAAATCTTTTTGACATCATCAGCATACCACGGGCAGCGAACGATGTCAAGAGATTTTGACATTTTGTTGTGAGCTGCGAGGACTGACTGCCGCGTGGAACCGCCGATTCATGTCTTCTTTATCAGCGTCAAGAACTCATATATGCCACCGTTCGAACTGCGCTTTATGAGTTCTGCGTCCTGGAATCCACAGGAATGATACACTTTAATGGCTCTTTGATTGAAACTCGCCACGTTCATAATGAGCTTGTCAAATTCGTAGTTGCGCTCTATAAAGGCCAATATTTGTTCCAAAAACTGCCTTCCTTTTCCTTTGCCGCAAAGGTCCGGCCTCATACCAAGGCCGATCTCAATGGACGCGCCTTCCCGGATGACGCAAAAGAACCCGATCAAACTCTCATTTTCCAACACTTCATAGTGGTCATTTTTGTTGCGCAGATCTGCGTCCACAAATTCTTCGTAGTCCTCCGGGTCTGCTGTCATATCATAAAAGGAATAAATGCCCTCGTATTTCCACTCGTTGGCGATCTCCAGCGCGTGAGCTTGGGTCAGGGGTCTGAATACTGCTTCCACATAAATCACCTCCTGGTCATGGTTCCAAAAATCGCAAAAAGAAAAGGGGGCCGGCCGGTCCATGCGGTCCGGCCGGCTCCCTTTGGGGTTGATGTTTGCTCCGACAAGCCGTTTTTAGCGGGTGCTCTTGTCGTAGGGGATGCCCTCCGCCTTGGGGGCGCGGCTCTTCTTGCTGGTGAAGGCCAGCACCAGAAGGGTGATGAGGTAGGGCAGCATGCGGTAGAAGTGGGGGCTGATGCCCAGGTCCGCCAGAAGGAACACGCCGTCGCCGTTGATGTCGATGCTGGCGTAGGAGGCGGCGATGCACTTGAACAGGCCGAACAGCAACGCCGAGCAGGCGATGTTCAGCGGCTTCCAGTTGCCGAAGATCATAACGGCCAGGGCCAGGAAGCCAAAGCCCGCCACGTCGCCGGTGGAGGCGCAGTTGGCGGTGGTCAGCGCATAGACGAAGCCGCCCATACCGGCCAGCGCGCCGGAGATGGTGGTGCCGGCGTAGCGCATGACGTAGACGTTGATGCCCAGAGAGTCCGCTGCCTGGGGATTCTCGCCGCAGCTGCGCAGACGCAGGCCGAAGCGGGTCTTGTAGAGCAGGATGGACAGAATGATGAACAGCAGGATGCAGATGTAGGTGGCAAGATAGGTCTTGTCGATGAAGGTGCTGCCGAAGAAGCCCATCTCGTCGCCCCGGCCATAACCAAAGAAGCTCTTCTTGATCATGAACCAGCTGGCGGAGTCGCCCTCGGCCATCTGCAGGGTGTTCTGGTTGGCGATGATGCGGATGAAGAACAGCACCAGGGCGGGAGCCAGCAGGTTCAGCGCGGTGCCGCCGATGGTCTGGTCTGCCTTCAGGTTGACCGAGGCGAAGGAGAGCAGCAGAGAGAACACAGCGCCCATGATGGCCGCCACCAGCATGGCCAGCACCATGAAGCCCTGCAGGGCCACCCAGTCGCCGGCGGCCTTTGCTTCGGCAAAGACGCCCGCCTTCTGGGTGAGGTTGACGAACAGCACGCCGATGAAGGCGCCGAAGATCATGATACCTTCAAGAGCCAGGTTGATGATGCCGCTGCGCTCGGCAAAAACGCCCGCCAGCGCCACGATCATCAGAGGCACGGCATAGATCAGGGTCTGTTGGATCAGAAAGGTCATTTCGCCTCGCCTCCTTTCGCGTCCTGGGCCCCGTCGGGGGCATCAGCCGGTGTATCCGGCGCGGGAGCCGGGGCGGCGGCAGCCTCCGCGGGGGCCGCCTTGTGCTTTTTGCCGCGGCCGCTGAGCCACAGCTTGATGACCAGCGAGAAGGCGCTGAGGTACACGATCACGGCGATGATAACGTCGGTGATGTACTCGTTGTAGGCCGTCAGGTTGGTCAGCTGCAGGCCCACGATGTCCAGCATGGACATGAAGCAGCCGGTGAAGATGACGCCGATGGGGTTGCTGGCCGCCAGCAGGGCCACGGGGATGCCGTTGAAGCCGGTGGCGGGCAGGCTCTGGTAGGTGGACCAGAAGAACTCGGTGTTGCCGGAGAGGTAGTAGAGGGCGGCGGCAGCGCCGGAGAGCGAGCCGGCGATGGCCATGCTCAGCACGATGTTGCGCTTGTCGCTGATGCCGGCGTAGCGGGCCGCGTGGCGGTTGGCGCCGCAGGCCTTGAGCTCATAGCCCAGGGTGGTCTTGTTCATCAGGATGTAGACCAGGATGGCGATGACGATGGCCACGATGATGCCGCCGTTCACCTGAGAGCCCGGGAACAGCTTGTCCAGGCCGAGTTTGGCGGTCTGCACGCCGTTGTAGCTGGTCTTGTAGATGTAGCCGCTCTTGGTGTTCTCCACCAGGTTGCGGAAGTCGCTGCCGTCGAACATCCAGGTCACCAGGTTGGCGGCGATCCAGTTGGTCATGATGCAGGCCAGCACCTCGTTGATGTTGAGGTAGGCCTTGACGAGGCCGGGGATGCAGCCCCACAGCGCGCCCGCCAGCATGCCGCCCAAAAAGGCGATGACCCACACCAGCGGAGCGGGCACCACTTCGGTGGGGATGCCCAGCGCCAGCATCAGGGTGGCGGCGGTGCCCATCAGGTACTGACCGGGGGCGCCGATGTTGAACAGGCCGGTCTTGAAGGCAACAGCCACCGACAGACCGGTGAGGATCAGCGGGGTGGCGCGGAAGAACATGTTGCCCACGTTGGTGGAGTTGAAGCCGAAGGTCAGCTGACCGGCGGCGGTGCGGCCGGTGCTGAACAGGCCGCCGAACACAAGGCGGATGCCCTCCCATGCGCCGGAGAGGCCCAGGTTCGGGTTGTTCACGCCCACCACCAGGATGATGACGCCGCCCACGGCCATGCCGATGAGAATGGAGATCAGCGAGGCCAGCACCGACTTGGTGCCGTCCTTCTGCCACAGTTTGGAAAGTCCTCCGTTCATGCGCCCTCACCCTCCTTCTTTGCTCGTTTTGCGCCGGCCATGTAGAGGCCCAGCTCCTGCACCGTGGTGGCCTTGGGGTCAAGCTCGCCCACGATCTCGCCCTCGTACATCACAAGGATGCGGTCGGACAGGCTCATCACCTCGTCCAACTCCAGGCTGACCAGCAGCACTGCCTTGCCGGCGTCCCGCTGGGCCACAAGCTGGCCGTGGATGTACTCGATGGCGCCCACGTCCAGGCCGCGGGTGGGCTGCACCGCCACCACCAGGGGCTTGCCCCGGTCCAGCTCGCGGGCGATGATGGCCTTCTGCTGGTTGCCGCCGGACATGCTGCGGGCGATGGTCACAGGGCCCTGGCCGCTGCGCACGTCGTACTGCTCGATGAGCTTTTCGGCGTACTGGCGCACCGCGCCGTTGTCGATGAAGCCGAAATGCTCGAAGCGGGGCTCAAGATAAGTCTGGAGCACCATGTTCTGCTCCAGGGTGAAGTCCAGCACCAGACCGTGCTTGTGCCGGTCCTCGGGGATGTGGCTCATGTTCTGGCCGCGGTGGCGGATGGAGGCATGGGTGATGTCCTTGCCGCACAGGGTGATGTGGCCGCCGCTAGCCTTGTCCAGGCCGGTGAGGCCGTGGATGAACTCGGTCTGGCCGTTGCCGTCGATGCCCGCGATGCACACGATCTCGCCCGCGCGCACCTCAAAGCTCACGTCGTTCACCGCGTTGTGCTTGTGGCCGCCCTTGCCGGGCATGGAGAAATGCTCCACCTTGAGCACGGTCTCGCCGGGCTTGGCGGGCTCCTTGACCACTTCCAGCTGCACGGGGCGGCCCACCATCATGTTGGAGAGGGACTGCTTGTCCGTTTCGCTGGTGTTCACGGTGCCGATGTACTTGCCCTTGCGCAGAACGGTGACCCGGTCGGCCACAGCCATGATCTCGTTGAGCTTGTGGGAGATGAACAGGATGCTCTTGCCTTCCTTGGCGAACTCCCGCATGGTGTTCATCAGCTCGTCGATCTCCTGGGGGGTGAGCACGGCGGTGGGCTCGTCGAAAATGAGGATCTCATTGTCGCGGTAGAGCATCTTCAAAATCTCCACGCGCTGCTGCATGCCAACGGTGATGTCCTCCACCTTGGCGTCCAGGTCAACTTTGAGGCCGTATTTTTCGCTCAGGGCCTGCACCTTCGCCCGGGCTTCCTTTTTCTGCAAAAAGCCCAGCCGGGTGGTCTCGGCGCCCAGGATGATGTTGTCCAGCACGGTGAACACGTCGATCAGCTTGAAGTGCTGGTGCACCATGCCGATGCCCAGGGCCGTGGCGTCGTTGGGGTTGTTGATCTTCACCACTTCGCCGTTCTTGCGGATCTCGCCCCGTTCCGGCTGGTACAGGCCGAACAGCACGCTCATCAGCGTGGATTTGCCCGCGCCGTTTTCGCCCAGCAGGGCGTGGATCTCACCCCGCCGCAACTGGAGGGTGATGTCGTCGTTGGCGATGATACCGGGGAACTCTTTGGTGATGTGCAACATCTCGATGATGTTCTCAGTCTGCATGATTCTGGTCCCGCCTCCTCCGCATAAAATGTGCGTTTGTAACAGTTTTATTATACCGTAGACACAGACAAAACACAAGAAAATTCCCGCCCGGCGCCCAGCGGCATAAAAAGAGGGCGGAGGCAAAAGCCTCCGCCCCTTTCGTTTGCAAAGGGACCGATCAGATAACGTTCAGGTTGACGTTGCTCCACTCGGTGCTCTCCAGCTTGGAGAAGTCGTTGTCCACGACCAGGGTGCCGTCCAGCATCTGCTGGTACAGGGCCTCGTACTCCTCCACGGTGAAGGTCTCGAAGCGCCAGGACTCGGCGGCGGTGGGCAGCTCAACAGCGTTGTCCTTCACACCCAGGCTGGTGGCAGTGCCGCCGATCTCGGTGAAGGTGCCGTCGTAGACCTTGGCCACGGCCCACTGCACAGCGTCGGACAGGCCCTTCATGGCGCTGGTCACAACGGCGTCAGACTCGCCGGACTGGTCCACGTCAACGCCGATCACATAGCCGTCGTTGGCGGAAGCAGCAGCAGAGATGGACTGGAACATGGAGCCGCCGCAGGCGAACACGATCTCGGTGCCGTTGGCGTACCAGCCGCTGATCATGGTCTGCAGCTCGGTGGAAGCCTGGAAGGTGGCGCCGTACTCCCAAGAGTAGTTCATGTCGACGGTGATGCCCAGCTCGGAAGCAGCGGCGTTGGCGCCCTGCACGTAGCCGTAGCCGAAACGGCAGCAAGCGTCGTTGGTGCCGCCGCCGCCGCCGGAGAAGCCCAGCTTGGTGAAGCCGTCCTTCACAGCGGCGTAGCCGGCCAGGTAACCGGCCTGCTCTTCCTGGAAGGCGATGCCGGCGACGTTGGTCAGGGTGTTGCCCTCGTCATCGGTCAGGGGATAGCCGTCGATGAACACGAAGGGAACTTCGGGGAACTCGATGGCGGCGCGCTTCAGAGCGGCTTCCTGCAGATAGCCGGCGCACACCACGACTTCGGCGCCGGCCTCAACAGCGGCCTTCATGGCGTCGTAGCGGTCGTCGTCGGTGGCCTGGTCGCCGTTGGCGGGCTGGTAGTACTTGTAGCTCAGGCCGTTGGCGGCGGCGTACAGCTTGACGCCGTCGTAGGTGCCCTGGTTGAAGGACTTGTCCTTCAGCTGGCCCACGTCGGTGACGAAGGCGACCTGATACTTGCCGTCCTCAGAGGTCATGTTGTCCTCGATGTCGTCGGCGGACAGGGTCTCGGTCTGCTCAGGCTCGCTGGCAGGGGTGGAGGCGGAGGTGGGCTCGCTGGCAGGGGTGCTGGTGGAGGCAGGGGTGCCGCCGCAAGCAGCCAGAGACAGAGCCATCGCCGCAGCCATGACAAGAGCGATAAACTTCTTCATGCTTGACTCTCCTTTTCTCTTTTCGGCCGGCGGCATGCCGCGCCGCGGGTGCGGCCCGACGGGCCAGCCGATCTTTGTGTGCCGGGCGTTCCATCAGCCCGGCCGCGCAATATAAGTATACTGCCGCCGGGCCCGGTTTTCAATGATTTCGGGGCAAAAGGGGCAGTTACAAAAAGTTACATCCGCCGCAAAAAATCGCGTTTTTCCGCGCCGGCAGGCGGTTTTCACTCCAGGTTGGCCGGGCCGAACCCGATGGGCAGCAGCTGGCCCAGGGTCATTTCCAGATAGTCCTCCTCGCTTTTGGCCAGGATGACTTCCAGCTCGTCGCCGCCGAACTCATAGAGGAACTGGCGGCACACCCCGCAGGGGGAGGTGACCAGAGTGTTCACCTTGCCCTCGGCCGCGCCCACGATGGCGATGCGGGAAAATTCCCGCACACCCTCGCTCACCGCCTTGACCAGGGCCGTGCGCTCGGCGCAGCAGGTGGGGGTGTAGGTGGCGCTTTCAATGTTGCAGCCGGTGAAGACCCGGCCGTCCTTCGCTTCCAGCGCCGCGCCCACCTTGAAGCGGGAATAGGGCGCATAGGCCTTCTCCCGGGCGGCGAAGGCGGCGCGGATGAGTTCCTGTTTGGTCATGGTGTGGGGGCTCCCTCCTTTATTCGGCGGCGCCCAGGGCGATCTTCATCATGTTGGTGAAGGTGGTCTGGCGCTGCTCGGGGGTGGTGATCTCCGGGCTGACGAAGCTGTCGGAGATGGTGAGGATGCAGGCCGCCTTTTTGCCCAGCACGGCGGCGTTGTGGAAGAGGGCGAAGCTCTCCATCTCCACGGCCACGCAGCCCTTCTCGTCCCGCAGCAGTTCCCAGTAGGTGGGGTTTTTGCGGTCGTCGTGGCGGTAGAACACGTCGCTGGAGTGGATGACGCCCTCCACCAGGGGGATGCCCTGGGCGGCGGCGCTGGCGCGCAGGCGGTCGTTCAGTTCGGCGCTGGGCAGGGTGGTGTCGCCCTCAAAGCCGGACATGGTCCTGGCGTAGCTGCTCTCGGAATAGGCGGCGGTGGCCAGCACCACGTCATAGAGTTTGGCCTTGTCGGTGTAGGAGCCGGCGGAGCCGATGCGGATGATGCTCTCCACGCCGTACTGGGCGTAGAGCTCGTGGGAGTAGATGCCGATGCTGGGCATGCCCATGCCGCTGCCCATCACGCTCACCTGTTTGCCCTGGTAGGCGCCGGTGTAGCCCAGCATGCCGCGCACGTCGTTGACGAGCACGGGGTTTTCCAGGAAGGTCTCGGCGATGAATTTGGCCCGCAGCGGGTCGCCGGGCATCAGCACGGTCTTGGCGATCTGGCCCAGTTCGGCCTTGTTGTGGGGGGTAGACATAACAGTTCTCTCCTTTTGAATGAAAATTATGGAAAAGGGCTCGTCAGCCCTCGGGGCGCTCTTTCACGAGGCCGGTCTGGTAGGCGGCCACAAGGCGCTTGAGGTCCTCCACGTCGGCGGCCAGCTTGCGGCCGTTGTCGGTGTCGCCCACCAGCACCCGTGTTTTGGTGGTCTCGAACGTGTCCACGCTGGAGACGATGTCCAGGTTCTCTTTGATGGCCTTTTCCACCGTTTCAAAGGGCTGGTGGGCCCGCAGGGAAAGGCCGTGGCTGTTGTAGACCAGGGTGTAGCCGGCGATGCCGGTGCGCTGGTGATAAGCGCGGCAGAAGCCGCCGTCGATGCGGATCATCCGCCCGGAGCCCTTCACCGGGGTCTCCCCTTCCACCGCCCGCACCGGCACATGGCCGTTGACGATGTGGCTGCGGGTCTGGTCCAGGCCGAACTCCGCCAGGATGGCCCGGTCCATGCGGGTGTCGTTGACGAAGCGGTAATAGGGGTTGCTGGGCTCGGCGTGGGTGGTCTTGTCCGCCACGAAGAGCCGCTCGAAGGTGGTCATCTTGGCCCGGCCGTAAAGGGGCGAAAGCTTGCCGCACCACAGATACCACAGAAAGTCACACCCGGTCTGCCAGGCCTCGCTGCCCTCGGGGGAGAAGTAGGCCCGCCGGGCCCGCTCGTCGCAGTAGTTCATCAGCGCCTTGCCCGCATAGCCGTGCTGCTCGAAGGTCTCCACCTGGAAGCTGCCGGACTCGGTGAGGGGCACCGCCCCGTGGAACATCAGGTTGCCGTTCTCGATGTGGTACACGCCGCCCTTGGCGTAGAGGAATCGCACATGGCGCTGAAGGCGTTCGCTGTCGGTGAAAGAGCGCTGCAGAGAGGCCAGCACCTCCTCCTCGGCGGGGGTGAGGCGTGCGGGGTCTGCCGGGTCCACGGTGGGCAGGTCGTCGTCCTGCAAAGGATAGCGCTTGCCCTCCACCTCCACGGTGCCCGCCGCAAAATCGATGCGGCGCAGAAAGTCCCGCCCTTCCAGCTCAAAGTCGGGGTTGCGGTCGATGACGGCGCACTCCAGCTTGAACATGATGACGGCGATGGCCTTGTGCATGCGGGCCACGCGGGCCAGCTCGCTGCGGTGGTAAGGCCCGCGGCTCTCGTCCACCTTGGGGTAGAAATGGTGGATGTCGCAATCGCGGTAGGTGTTTTCGGCAAAGAGGGCCAGGGGGCGGGTGTTGATGCCGTAGCCGTCCTCCACCGCCTCCAGATTGTTGTAGGCCAGAGTAGTGCGCAGCACGGTGGCGATGCAGATGGGGCTGCCCGCCGCCGCGCCCATCCAGACCACGTCGTGGTTGCCCCACTGGATGTCCACCGAATGATGGGCCATCAGCTGCTCCATGATGAGGTCCGGCCGGGGGCCCCGGTCGTAGATGTCGCCCAGAATGTGCAGCTTGAACACCGCCAGCGTCTTGATGAGCTCGCACAGCGCCTCGATGAAATCGTCCGCCCGGCCCACCGCCAGGATGCTGTTCAAGATCTCGTTGTAATAGAATTCCTTGTCGTGGTCCTCGAAATGGGCGTGGAGAAGTTCGTCCAGAATGTAGGCGTAGTTCTTGGGCAGCCGCTTGCGCACAAAACTGCGGGTGTGCTTGCTGGACACCACCCGGCAGACGTCGATGAGGCGGAACAGCGTCTGCCGGTACCAGGCGGGCAGGTCGGTCTGGCGGGCTTTCAGTTCGTCCAGCTTGCGGCTGGGATAGTAAATGAGGGTGGCGAATTCCGCCCGCTCCTCGGCGCTCACCTCCTCCCCCAGCACCCGGTCCACCTTCTCCTTGATGACCCCGGAGGCGTTGTTCATGATGTGGGTGAAGGCTTCGGCCTCCCCGTGGAGGTCGCTCATAAAATGCTCGGTGCCTTTTGGCAGCTTGAGGATCGCCTGCAGGTTGATGATCTCGCTGCAGGCGCTGGCGATGGAGGGGTACTCCCGCGCCAGAAGCGTCAGATATTTCAGATCTTTGCGCAGCTTATCCGCACCGGATCGCATGACATCCGTCCTTTCATTTGTCTTTTTGCGGGAAAAGATTGCACGATCAGCTTTCAGGGCCATTATACCACACCGGGGGTGAAATATGGTACAATGTTCACGGAAAATTTAAATCCCCGCGAAAGGTCGTGTCTCATGCTCATCCCCACCCACTGCGAACTGTGTCCCCGCCGCTGCGGCGCGGACCGCACAAAACACGCCGGGCGCTGCGGCGCCGGCGGGCAGCTGCGCGCCGCCCGGGCGGCCCTTCATTTCTGGGAGGAGCCCTGCATCAGCGGCGAAAAAGGCAGCGGCACGGTGTTCTTCACCGGCTGCTCCCTGGGCTGCTGCTACTGCCAGAACTATGCCATCAGCCAGCAGGGGCTGGGCAAGGACATCGACGAAGCCCGCCTTGCGGACATCTTTCTGGAACTGCAGGCCAAGGGCGCGGCGAACCTGAACCTCGTCACCGCCACCCAGTGGCTGCCCTGGGTGACCGCCGCGCTGGATTCGGCCCGCGCCCGGGGCCTGGCCCTGCCGGTGGTGTGGAACACCGGCGGCTACGAGACGCCGGAGACGGTGGCCGCTTTGAAGGGCTATGTGGACGTGTGGCTGTGCGACGTTAAGTATATTTCGGCAGAAATCTCCAAAAAGTATTCAGATGCAGCGGATTATTTCACCGTCTGCGAGGCGGCGGTGAAGGCCATGCTGGAGCAGGCGGGGCCGCCGGTGTTTGACGAGGCGGGCTATCTGCAAAAGGGAGTCATCCTGCGGCATCTGGCGCTGCCGGGTGCTCTGGCGGACAGCCTCGCGGTGCTGGACTGGATGGCCACCCTGCCGAAGGGCAGCTTCATCCCCAGCCTGATGAGCCAGTACACACCTTTTTATAAAGCGAAGGAGACAAAGCCGCTGGACCGGCGCATCTCCACCTGGGAATACCGGCAGGTCATCGACCGGGCGGTGGAGCTGGGCCTGACGGAGGGCTACATGCAGGAAAAGAGCAGCGCGAAGGAGGAGTACACGCCTCCCTTCGACCTGGAGGGCGTATGATGGGCAATGTGCTGAGCCTTTTGTATTTGGGGGCGTTCCTGGCGGCAGGGGCGGGCCTTGCCCGCCGCCTTGTGCCCCATTCCGATGTGCAGGAGCGGCTGGTGTTCGCCAGCGCCTTTGCCACGGCGCTGCTGGCGGGGCTGCCCGCCCTGGCGGCGCTGGCGTTCGGCTTCACCCTGCCCGCCGCCCTCGCCGCCCTGGCCGTGGCGGCGGCGGTGGCCGTGTGGGGCTGGCTGCCCGCCGGGGGCACCGCCATGGGCAAAGGCGTGGAAAAGGGATTCTGGCTGTGCGTGCTGCCCGCAGCGGCCCTCACCGGCTGGCTGCTCTTCACCCACACTCTGTATTTAAAAGATGGGGCCTACTGGTGCGGCCAAAGCACCTACGGCGACCTGCCCATGCACCTGGCCCTCATCCAGGCGCTGGCCCAGCAGGGGGACTTCCCGCCGGGCTTTTCCCTGCTGGCGGGGCAGACGGTGGCGGGCTACCACTATCTGTGCGAGAGCGTGTCCAGCGTGTTCCTGCTGCTGGGGTCCGGGCTGAAACTGGCCTGTCTGCTGCCGGAGTTCGCGGCGCTGCCGGCGGTGTTCGGCGGGGCGTGGCTGCTGGCGAAGCACCTTTTGAAAAGCGCCGGGGCGGCCAGCCTCGCCTTCTGGCTGTTCTTCATGGGCAGCGGTTTCGGCTTTGTCTACTTTCTGGGCGGCGAAAAGGGCAACTTCACCCGCATCTTCACCGCCTTTTACGAGACGCCCACCAACTATGTGCAGGAGAACATCCGCTGGGTGAACCCCATTGTGGACCTGCTGGTGCCCCAGCGGGCCACCCTGTTCGGCTGGGCGCTGCTCTTCCCCGCCCTGGCGCTGCTGGCGGCCTTCGCGCTGGAAAACCGGCGCCGGCTGTGGCCCGCCATCGCCCTGCTGGCCGCGCCCCTGCCCCTCACCCAGACCCACGCGGCGCTGGCACTGGTGCTCATCTGTGGGGTGCTGTTTTTCCGCCAGCTGCTCACCGACCGCAGCCGGGCGGCCCTCTTGCCCTGGCTGGCGCTGGCGGCGGTGTGCGCGGTGATGTGGCTGCCCCAGATGTTGGGCGAGATCCTGCCCGGCGTGCAGGGGGGCGAGCGGTTTTTGCGCCTTTCCTTCAACTGGGCCAACGAGGGCGACAACTACTTCTGGTTCTACATCAAGAACATCGGCGTGGTGTATCTGCTGCTCGTCCCCGCCTTCCTGGCCGCGGGCAAGGCCCTGCGCTGGTTTTACGGCGGCGGGCTGGCCATTCTGCTTTTGAGCGAGTTCGTGGTGTTCCAGCCCAACGACTACGACAACAACAAGCTGTTGTTCGTCTGGCATCTGCTGGGCTGCATCCTGGTGGCGGGGCTGCTTTGCCGCCTGGCGAAAAAGCTGCCCAAGCGGGTCGCCGGGGCGGCGCTGGCAGGCGTTCTGGTGTTTCTGGCCACCTTTGGCAGCGTGCTGACGGTGGGCCGGGAGCTGGTGAGCGAATACCAGCAGTTTTCCGCCGACGCCATCGCCGCGGGCGAATGGGCAAAGGAGGAGGCCGACCCCCACGCCCTGTTTTTGACCGGCACCCAGCACATCAACGCGGTGGCCAGCCTTGCGGGGCGCACGGTGCTCTGCGGCAGTCCCAGCTATCTCTACTACCACGGCCTCAACTACGGCGAGCAGCAGGCGGCGGCAAAAGCAATGTACGAAACGCCCAGCGCCGCTTTGCTGGAGGAGTGGGGCGTGGACTATGTGGTGTTCAGCGGCTTTGAGCGCAGCGAATTCACCGCCGACGAAAGCTGGTACCAGAGCAACTGCACCGAGGTGTTCCGGCAGGGAGAATACGTGATTTATCAGGTGGGGTGACGGCCCCCTGCAAAAAGCCCCCGCGGGCCAGGCGGTCTGCGGGGGCTTTTCATATTATATAAGGTTCACAGCAGTTCCCGGAGTTTGTCCAGAAAAGCCTCTTCGCCCCAGGTGTTGATCTTGACGAACAGCGCCTGACTGCCACCGGCGGTGATGGCGGAGAGGTGGACGGGGCCGTTCCCGCTCTGGAAGAGGGTCACGCTCATGCTCAGGCGGTTGCCGCCGGCGTAGCTGAA
The DNA here is from genome assembly GCF_048526665.1 of Candidatus Allofournierella excrementavium. Taxonomy (NCBI): domain Bacteria; kingdom Bacillati; phylum Bacillota; class Clostridia; order Eubacteriales; family Oscillospiraceae; genus Allofournierella; species Candidatus Allofournierella excrementavium. The sequence goes on along the minus strand of NZ_DBGFPE010000016.1, from coordinate 87,354 downwards.
GCGCTCGAACACCCGCACGCTGCACCGGGCGCCGGCCTCGGAAAAATCGCTGGAAGCCTCCAGCGAGGCGGAAACGCTGCCCTCCAGGATGCCCTGCTCGATGCGTGCCAGCAGCGCGTCGAAATCCTCGTGGAGGGTCTTTTCCAGTTTTGCCATTTTCCTCTCCCCTTTCGTTTTGCAAAAGAAAACGGCCCCGGTCAAAGACCGGGGCCGCTGGTGCGGATGAAGGGACTTGAACCCATATGGAGTTGCCCCCACTAGAACCTGAATCTAGCGCGTCTGCCAATTCCGCCACATCCGCATATCATGCGCCAGCCGAACCGCTGTTGGAGCAGGTGATGGGAGTCGAACCCACGTCCTCAGCTTGGAAGGCTGATGTACTAGCCGTTGTACGACACCTGCGCACCGGCTGCGAGTTGTATTATATCACAGCCCCCTGCCGATTGCAAGCATTTTTTTGCGCCCTGTTATGGCAAGCCTTTACCCTTTACTTTCGGGCCGGGCGTTGCTATAATTATACCGTTTTACAGATTTTTCGGGGGGCCGTTTTGTTGGACAAACGATACAAAGGCGTTTTTTACATTATTCTTTCGGCGTTCTTCTTTGCGCTGATGGCGCTGCTGGTGCGGCTGGCGGGGGACCTGCCCGCCGTGCAGAAGAGCTTTTTCCGCAATCTGGTGGCGCTGTTCTTCGCGGCGGCGGTGCTGGCGAAAAAGCGGCCCGCCGTCAGGATGGCAAAAGCCGACTGGTGGTACATGTTCCTGCGCTCCGGCTTTGGCACGCTGGGGGTGCTGTGCAACTTCTACGCGGTGGACCATCTGCTGCTGGCGGACGCTTCCATGCTCAACAAGATGAGCCCCTTCTTCGCCATCGTGCTGAGCGCGCTTCTTTTAAAGGAAAAGCTGACCCCCTTCCAGCTGGGGGCGGTGGCGGCGGCCTTCTGCGGGGTTCTGCTGGTGGTGAAGCCCACCGGCCAGAACATGACCCTCGCTCCGGCGCTCATCGGCCTGCTGGGCGGTTTTGGCGCGGGCTTTGCCTACACCATGGTGCATCTGCTGGGCACCCGCGGGGTGCCGGGGCCCTTCATCGTGTTCTGCTTTTCCCTGTTCTCCTGCGTTGTGACCGGGCCGATGATGCTGGCGGACTTTGTGCCCATGACCGCCGCCCAGCTGGGCATCCTGCTGCTGGTGGGGCTTTCGGCGGCATTCGCCCAGTTCTCCATCACCGCCGCCTACACCTGCGCACCGGCGCGGGAGATCTCGGTGTTCGATTACTCCCAGATCCTTTTCTCGGCGCTGCTGGGCTTTTTGTTCTTCGGGCAGGTTCCCGATGCATGGAGCTGGCTGGGGTATCTGGTCATCGTCGCCACCGCGGCGGCAAATTTTCTTTACAATCTGCGCCGCACGGCGTGACAAGGTGGTTTTTTTATGAGTTTGGCGGAACTGTTTATCCTGGCGGTGGGGCTTTCGATGGACGCCTTTGCCGTTTCCATCTGCAAGGGGCTCAGCCAGCCCAAATTGAAACCGGGCCACATGGTCATCACCGGCCTTTACTTCGGCGGGTTCCAGGCGCTGATGCCCCTGCTGGGCTACATCCTGGGCGCTCAGTTCGCCCGGTTCATCAGCGGCTTTGACCACTGGGTGGTGTTCGGCCTGCTGGCCTTCATCGGCGTGGGAATGATACGGGAGTCCCGGGAGCAGGCCTGCCCCGCGGACAAGGGCTTCTCCCCCAAGGAGATGCTGCCGCTGGCGGTGGCCACCAGCATCGACGCGCTGGCCGCCGGGGTGAGCCTGGCGCTGCTGGACGTGAAGATCCTTTGGGCGGTGAGCTTCATCGGCGTGACCACCTTCTGCCTGTCCGCCGTGGGCGTGTGGGTGGGCCACCGCTTCGGCGCGCGCTACAAGGGCGGCGCGGAACTGGCGGGCGGCGTGGTGCTCATCCTCATCGGCATCAAGGTTCTGCTGGAGCATCTGGGCCTTTTGAGCCTGTGAACAAAAAAGGGAGGCGTGCGGCATGGAGTTTCGGGAATATCTGCCCTTCTGGAAGGAGCTGACCAGCCAGCAGCAGGCGAAGCTGGAAAACTCCGCCACGCTGGAGCATGTGAAAAAGGGCGAAGTCATCCACAACGGCACCGCCGACTGTGTGGGCCTGCTGGTGCTGGTGAGCGGCCAGCTGAGGGGCTTCTCTCTCTCGGAGGACGGGCGGCAGGTCACCCTCTACCGTCTGTTCAGCCGGGACGTGTGCCTGATGAGCGCCTACTGCATGCTGAACAGCCTGCAGTTCGACATCTCGGTGCAGGCCGAGCAGGACACGGTGTTCTGGCGCATCCCCGCGCCGGTGTACAAGGAGCTGATGCGCCAGTCGGCCCCGGTGGCGAACTTCACCACCGAGCTCATCGCCAGCCGCTTTTCCGACGTGATGTGGCTGCTGGACCAAATCCTTTATAAGCACCTGGACAGTCGTCTGGCGGCCTTTCTGGTGGAGGAGAGCCGCCTGACCGGGTCGGACACGCTGGCCCTCACCCACGACGCCATCGCCCAGCATCTGGGCAGCGCCCGGGAGGTCATCACCCGGATGCTGCGGTATTTTTCCTCCGAGGGCCTGGTGAAGCTGGGCCGGGGCAGCCTGCAGGTGCTGGACGAAGCACGCCTCGTCGCCATCGCCGGCGACAGCCTGCGGTAACAAACAAAAAACGCGCGGCGCGGAAAGATGTTCTTTCCGCGCCGCGTTTTGTTTTTTCAGAAGGCCACGCTGGCCACCGGCTCGCCGTCCAGTGTCTTGGCGGTGAAGGTGCCGTTTTCGTAGACCATGTAGCTGTGGCTGCCGTCCTTGGGGATGGACACGCTGCCGGGGTTCAGGATGAGGGTGTCACCCTGCCGCTCGGCGTGCTTCACATGGATGTGGCCGAAGGCGAAAGCGCTGCCCGCGGGCAGCGGGGGCAGGTGGTCCGGGTCGAAGAGATGGCCGTGGGTGGCAAAGAGGGTGCGGCCGTTCTCCAGCACAAGGGTGGTGTAGTCCGCCATGATGGGGAACTCCAGCACCATCTGGTCCACCTCGGCGTCGCAGTTGCCCCGCACGGCGATGATTTTATCTTTCAGGCCGTTGAGCATGGGGATGACCTGTTTCGGGGCGTATCCTTCCGGCAGGTCGTTGCGGGGGCCGTGGTAGAGCAGGTCGCCCAGCAGCAGGATCTTGTCCGGCTGCTCGGCCTCGATGCGCGCCAGCAGTTTTTCACAATAGTGGGCCGACCCGTGCAGGTCGGAAGCGATGAGCAGTTTCATTCTTTTTCTCCCCCGGGCATTTCGCTGTATTTTTTCACGATGGCTTTCATCTCGTCAAAGTGCTCTTCCATCTCCGCCACCAGCTTGAACTGGGTGCGGCAGCGCACCAGATTGTGATGGGGGTACTGGGTCTTGAAGTAGACGTCGCCCTGGAGGTAGTCGGTCAAAAAGCGCATGCCGCACTCCAGGGTGATGATCTTCGCGCCCCAGGGCAGATACTCCTTCTCCGCGTCGGTGAGCACGTCTCCCGCCGCCTCCAGGTAGCCCTTGGTGTAGGCCTCGAAGAGGTCCAGCTCGAAGTGCACCTTGCTCACGTCCGGCTCGTCCTCCGCGGCGCGGGTGGCGCCGAAGCGGATGGAGTCGCCAAAATCGTTGAGGGCAAGGCCCGGCATGATGGTGTCCAGGTCGATGATGCACATACCCTTGCCGGTCTCGGCGTCGAAGAGGATGTTGTTGAGCTTCGTGTCGTTGTGGGTCACCCGCAGGGGCAGCTTGCCCTGCCGCAGGCCGTCCATCAGCACGCTGCAGTCGGCAGCTCTGGCAAGCACGAAGTCAATTTCCTTTTTGCAGGTGCGCACCCGGTTCTTCACGTCCCGCTGCACCGCGCGCTTGAAGGTGCGCAGGCGGTTTTCGGTGTCGTGGAACTTGGGGATGGTCTCGTGCAGCGTCTCGATGGGATAGCCGTCCAGCTGCTTCAAAAACTTGCCGAAGCTGCGGGCGGACTGATAGAACTGCTCGGGGGTCTCCACGCTCTGGTAGCACACCGAGTCGGGGATGTAGTTATAGCAGCGCCAGGGCAGGCCGCGGGTGTCCTGATAGTAATTCTCGCCGCCCTTGGTCTTGATGTAGCTCAAGGTCTCCCGGTCGGGGTCGCCGCCCTCGGCCCGGATGACGGTGCGCAGATACTCGGTGACGCCGAAGATGTTCTGCATCACTTCGCGGGGGTTCTTGAACACGTGGGTGTTCACCCGCTGCAGCACATAGCGCAGCTCGTCCCCTTCCTCGCCGGGCATGTAGACGGCGTAGGTCTCGTTGATGTGGCCCGCGCCGAAGGGCTTGACATAGCTGCACTGGTTGCCGAAACCGAAGGCATAGAGAGCGTCCTGCAGCTCGCGGCTGTCCACGCCGTCGATGACCCGGCGCTGGGCGAAGATGACCTCGCCCGCCTCCACCTTGCGGCCCGGCTCGATCTGGCAGTTGGCCTTGACCACGCTGCCCAGGCTGATGTGAGCGCCGTCGCCCACCACGGTGTCGTGGTCGATGATAGCGCCGCAGTTCACAAGGCAGCCCTTGCCCAGCACGGTGTGGGTGTTCACCACCGCCCGCTGCATCACAAAGCTGCCCGCGCCCACCACCGCCGAGGGGCTGACCACCGCCGACGGATGGATGATGGTGGGCACAACAAAGCCCGCGGCCAGCAGGCGGTCCACCCACTGCACCCGCAGTTTGTTGTTTCCGAAAGCCGCCACCGCGCAGGGATATTCCTCCCGCAGGGCGGTGTAGTCCACCAGCTTGCCGATCACCTCGGGGCCCTTGGCCGCGTCGTCCAGCATGGCGATCTTGTCAAACTGGCGGGTGCTCTGCACATTTTCATAGATCATGCGGCCAAAGCCGCCCGCGCCTAAAATCAACAGATTCGGCATTGCGTCGTCTCCTTTTGCTGGCCCTCGCCGCCGGGGCGGGGCTTCATCCCTTTTATTATAGAAGAAAGCGGCGGGGGTTGCAACCGCGCCGCGCCCCTTTTGCAAATTTTGCGCACGGCCTTGCAATCGCCCGCGCCGGCGCTTATAATACTGCCTGTGAGTTTTTTGAAGAGGAAAGGAGCGTGGAGCGCCCATGCTGGGCACCATCGTGAACACCGCCGCCATCGTGGCGGGCAGTCTTTTGGGCAGCGCCCTGCGGCGGGGCCTTGCGGAAAAATACCAGCAGGCGCTCTACACCGCCATGGGCTTCGCCGCCGTGTTTCTGGGCACCCAGACGGTGGTGGAAAACCTCTCCGAGAGCCGGTTCCCGGTGCTGTTCATCGCCAGCCTTGCCATCGGCAGCCTCATCGGCACCGCGCTGGACATCGACGGGGCCTTCACCCGGCTGGTGCGGCGGTTTTCCAAGACCGAGCTGAGCCAGGGGCTCTCCACCGGCATCCTTCTGTGCTGCATGGGGAGCCTGTCCATCCTGGGGCCCATCCAGAGCGCCCTGCTGGGGGACCACACCTTCCTGTTCACCAACGCCACGCTGGACTTCGTCACCTTCATGGTGCTGGGCTCGGCCTTCGGGCCGGGCATGTGCGCCGCCGGGGCGGTGCTCTTCTGCTGGCAGGGGTCCATCTACCTGGGAGCCAGCGTGCTGGAAGGCTTCTTCACCGGGGATGTGATGTGCGAGCTTTCCATCGTGGGGGGCGTGCTCATCGCCGCGTCGGGCCTTTCCATCCTGAACATCCGCGAGACAAAGGCCCTCAACCTGCTGCCCTCCCTTCTGGTGCCGGCGGCATGGTTTCTGGCCCGGGCCGCCCTGGGCCTTGCATAAAAACGAAAACGCCCCCAAAGCCGGGGGCGTTTTTTGTTTGCATTTTCAGGTCTTGGCCGCCTTTTTCCGCGACGGCAGCTGGGCCAGCACGATGGCGCAGAACATCAGCACGCAGCCGCCCAGCTCCCGGGCGGTGAGGGTCTGGTGCAGCAGCAGCCAGCCCGCCAGCACGCTGAACACGCTTTCCAGGCTCAAAGTCAGGCTGGCCAGGGTGGGCTCCACATGCCTTTGGGCCACCACCTGCAGGGTGTAGGCCACGCCGCAGCTGAGCACGCCGGCGTAGAGGATGGGGCCCCAGGCGCCCAGCACCCCGCTCAGGGTGGGCTGCTCGAAAAGCAGCGCGGGCACGGCGCAGAACACGCCCGCCACAAAGAACTGCACGCAGGAGAGCTTGACGCCGTCCACCAGGGGAGAAAAATGGTCGATGACGAGGATGTGCAGGCTGAACAGGCCGCTGCACCCGAAGAGGAGCATCTCCTCCGGGCTGATGGCGGCGCTGCCGTTCCAGCACAGGAGATACAGCCCGCCCAGGGCGATGGCCACCGCCAGCCACACCTGCGCGCCGGGCATGCGGCGGAAGAAGATGCCCAGCAGCGGCACGATGACGATGTAGAGGGCGGTGATAAAGCCCACCTTGCCCACGCTGGCATATTCCAGCGCCCACTGCTGCAGGCTGCTGGCAAGGCCCAGGATCACGCCGCACAAAACGCCGCCCAGCCAGAGGTTTTTCCGGTCGGCGGGGGTGGCTTCTTCCCGCCGGTTGCCGGACAGGCGGCCCAGCAGCGGGATGAGCGGCAGCAGCACCACGCCGCCCAGCAGGCTGCGCACACAGTTGAAGGTGAAGGGGCCCACGTATTCGTTGCCCACGCTCTGGGCCACGAAGGCCACGCCCCAGATCAGGGCGGTGAGGGCCAGCATGGGCAGATATTTCAGTTCCTGTTTCAAAAGCGGTGTTCCTCCCCTGTCAATTTCCCGCGCCGAAGCCCAGGGCGGCAAAGTCCACCGCCGGGGCCTTGGGGGCCTCGGGCTGCACCGCGGGCGCGGCAGGGGCGGCGGGCGAAGCGGGCGCTGCAAGCGCTTCCGTCGGCGCGTCCAATTCCTGCGTGCCGCCGGGCTCGGGGGCGTCGAAAGCCTCCAGCGGGGTGTCAAAGCCGGTCTCAAACGTTTCGTCGTCCGCCTGGGGCGCGGCGGGAGCCGGTTCCTCCGGCGCGGCCGGGGCCGGTTCGGCGGGGGTGGCTGCGGCGGCGCCGAAGGCGGCGCTGAAGCTGTCGGCCACCGGCGCGGCGGCCAGCCACTCGGCGGGCAGGGCGGGCAGAAGGTCGGCGGCCAGCTCTTCCATGGCGGCGCAGTCCTCCGGCAGGTCGGTGAGGGTGGCGCCGTAATGGGCCAGCAGCACCCGGCCCGCCGGGCCCACCAGCAGGGTCAGGGGCAGCTGCCAGGCCTCGCCCGCCTGGGGGCGGAAGCCCTGCTTTTTGGCCTCGTTGATGATCTTCATGGCTTTGAGGGAAAAGCACTTCATCCGGCTTTTCTCGCTGGGCACGGCGAAGAAGCGGTAGAGCACGCCCTCGGCGTCACACATCAGCTCGTAGGGCATGGCCCCTTCGGGGATGGCCCTGGAGATGGTCTGGGGCCTGGTCTGCACAACGCACACCAGCCGGGCGCTGCGCAGCGAACCGGCGGACTTGATGTACTCCATGATGTAGTTCCGGGTGAGGGGGTGGCCGAAGTTTCGCAGGAACACAAGGAACACAGGCTTGTCCCCTTCCAGCAGCTCATAGAAGCTCTGCTGGGGGTGATAGGGGGTGTCAAAGCGGAACTCCGGGATCACATCGCCGGCGCGCAGTCGTTTTGCCATGGGACGGCTCTCCTTCTTTCGCAAAATGCGTCTCCTTTTTATTCTACACGTTCCGCCCTTTCTGTCAATGTGGTATAATAAGGGCAAATGACGCAAGGAGGTACGAAGGATGCACGACGCCGTGAAGGACAACATCGAAAAGCGGGCCAGACGGGTGATCGCCGCTTTGAAAGCCAACAACATGGAGGGCTGGTATCTGCCCGATGCCGCCGGGGTGCGGGAGTTTGTGGAAAAGCTCATCCCGGAGGGGGCCACCGTGGCAAACGGCGGCAGCATGACCCTGGCCGAGACGGGAGTCATGGACCTTCTGGCCAGCGGGCGGTACGAATTTCTGGACCGCACCGGCCTTGCGGGCGAGGAGCTGGGCAGGCTCTACCGCCGGGTGTTCAGCGCCGACTGGTATCTGGCCAGCGCCAACGCCATCACCGAGGCGGGCGAAATTTACAACGTGGACGGCAACTCCAACCGGGTGGCGGCCATCACCTTCGGGCCCGAGAACGTGCTGCTGGTGGTGGGCTGCAACAAGATCGTGAAGGACCTGGCCGCCGCAAAGGAGCGGGTGGAGGCCATTGCCGCGCCGGCCAACACGGTGCGCCTTAACTGCGCCACCCCCTGCGCGGTGAGCGGCAAGTGCGAGCACTGCCACAGCCCGGCCCGCATCTGCTGCACCACCACCATCCACAGCTTCCAGCGCATCCCGGGGCGCATCAAGGTGCTGCTGGTGGGCGAGCCGCTGGGCTTTTGAGCCGACATGCAAAAACACAGGGCGCATCCCGATGGGATGCGCCCTGTGTTTTTTCTATAAAGGCCCCGCCTTGCCGTCTGCGACCAATCAAAACCTACCGAGTGGCAGGTGGGTGCCCTGTGCCCGGTTTCTCGCTCCCTTCGTCCGCCTTGGTCCGCGCATGCGCGGGACGGGAGGTCTGCAATCTGCCGGGCAACTGCCGGGCTCCCTGAATTTGATTAGTAGGATTATATCAAGCCGCAACAAATCGAACAAGGCAGGAATGCCGCGTTTTTACTGCTCGATGTCGAAGAACTCCTGCAGGCGCTTTTCGAACATCTTGCTCACTTTGTAGAGCTCTTCGTCGTCCTCGACGATGTCCAGGTATTCGCCGTTCTCGTCCTCGCCCACCTTCATCAGGATCAGCTCGGCCTCGGTCTCTTCCAGCTGCTTTTCGTCCTCCACATAGGGCACCAGCGCCATATAGTGGGTGTCGTCCAGGTCCGCCGCGTCGATCACCTCAAAGACGTGCTCTTTGCCGTCCTCGTCTTCCAGGGTGATGAGATCGGGGGTGTAATCGTCCTCTTCCTGCGCGGTGGGGGGCACTTTGGTCTCGGCCATGGCGTTCTCCTCTTTTCACGGGCGGCGCACCGCCGGTTCTTTCTGGTCTTAGTGTAACTTGTTTTTCCGTCGCCGTCAATCCCCAATCGCCGGGGGCGCGCTGTGAAACTTTTTGCCCTCCCCCTGCTATTTTGCCCCGGGGTATGCTATAATACTGATACATTCTGTTTTCCAGTTAAAGGAGAGAACGATGCGACGTTTTGCTTTTCTTGCCGCCTGCCTGATGGCCGCCGGAGTGCTGGCCGGCTGCGGCGGCGACCCCGAACCCGGCGACACCATCAAGCGGCAGACCTATGAATCCGCCGAAGTGCAGTTCACCGCCCCCGCCGAGGGCGACACCATCGCCATCTTCGACACCAGCGCCGGCGAGGTGCGGGCGGTGCTCTACCCCGACCTTGCGCCCATGGCAGTGGATAACTTCGTGGGCCTTGCAAACCAAGGCTACTACAACGGTCTTGTCTTCCACCGGGCGGAGTACGGCTTTGTGGTGCAGAGCGGCGACGGCACCGGCACCGGTCTCGGCGGTTCCACCATCTGGAACGGCAACCCCTTCCCCGCCGAATACACCGACAAACTGCACCATTACGCCGGGGCGCTGTGCGCCGCCAACAGCCCGGACGCCGACCCCTCCACCACCAGCCAGTTCTACTTTGTGCAGGCCCTGCCCTCCAGCGTGGACAAGGCGGCCCAGCAGACCCTGACGGATGCGGGGGTGCGCCAGGAAGTGATCGACGCCTACGCCGCCGTGGGCGGCCTGCCTTATCTGGACAACACCGACACGGTGTTCGGCCAGGTCTATGAGGGCATGGATGTGGTGGACGCCATCGCCGGCGGCGAAAAGGGCGAGGACGGCCAGATCCTGGAGCCGGTGACCATCAACTCGGTGACCATCTCCACCTACGGCGCGCCCGACCCCGCGCCCGCCTCCCAGGCCGCCTCGGAGCCTGCCTCCGGGTCCGCCTCCGCTTCCGCCGCAGAATGAGTTTTTTCAGCCCCGGCCGTGTGCCGGGGCATTTTTTGCCGCCGGGGCGCCTTCGTTGGTGCGGCGGGGCGATTTGTGTTATAATATCCGGTAGAAACTCGTTGTATCAGGAAGAAAGGAAGGGAACGCCGTGTCCGCCACCGGAAAGCAGATGAAAAAAGCCCGGCAGAAGGTCACCAAGGCCAAGCGCCGACTGGGCCGCGGCCTTTACACCCGCACCTTCTTCTTTGTGGTGCTGCTGCTGTTGCAGATCGTGCTCACCTTCTCCATCCCGGTGGCGCTGGGGCGCTTTTCCGCCCCCTTCTACATCGGGGCGGTGGTGGTCAGCGTGCTGGCGGTGATCGCCCTTCTGGAGCACGACGGCATCAACCCTGCCTACAAGATGATGTGGATCCTCATCATCCTGCTGATGCCGCCCCTCGGGGTGGTGTTCTATCTCTTCTGGGGGCACCGCAACACCACCAACCGCCACGCGCGGCGGATGAACTCCATCTGCGCGCGCCTCAGCCGCACCCTGCCCCAGGACCCGAAGGCCCTGCACCGGCTGGAAGTGCAGGACAAGGGTCTCGCCCGCAGCGCCCGCTATCTCATCCGCAATGCGGGCGCGCCCCTCTACGCCGACACCCAGAGCGAATACTACGCCTGGGGCGAGGAGTTCTTCCCCCGCTTTCTGGAAGAGCTGAAAAAGGCCGAGCGCTTCATCTTCATGGAGTACTTCATCCTGAAGCCCGGCTACATGTGGGACACCACCCTGGAGATCCTGAAAGAGAAGGCCGCCGCCGGGCTGGACGTGCGCCTTTTGTACGACAGCTGGGGCTGCATGCTCACCATGCCGGAGGACTATGACGAGCAGCTGCGGGAGTGGGGCATCAAGTGCCACCGCTTCTCCCCCTTCCGCCTGTCGGCCCACATCTCCGACTACACCATGTTCAACCACCGGGACCACCGCAAGATCACCGTCATCGACGGCAACGTGGGCTTCATTGGCGGGCTGAACTTCGCGGACGAATACATCAACCGCAAAAAGCGCTTCGGCGTTTGGAAGGACACCGGCCTGATGCTGCGGGGCAGCGGCGTTTACAACCTCACCGCCCTGTTTTTGGAGACCTGGGACTTCACCACCGGTGAGTCCAGCCGGCTGGAGCAGTTCACCCCCACCCTGCGCTTTTCCGCCGACGGCATGGTGCAGCCCTACGGCGACTCGCCCCTGGACGAGGAGGCGGTGGCGGAGAACGTCTACTTCAACATCCTCCAGCAGGCCACCGACTACGTCTACATCGCCACCCCCTATCTGGTGGTGGACAACGAGATGATAACGACCCTGAGCCTCATCGCCAAGAGCGGCGTGGACGTGCGCATCATCACCCCGGGCATCCCGGACAAGAAATACGTCTACTGGGTGACCCAGAGCTACTACTCGGTGCTGATGAAGGCGGGGGTGCGCATCTTCGAATACAGCCCCGGTTTCATCCACGCCAAGATGTATGTGTCGGACGACAAGACCGCCGTGGTGGGCAGCGCCAACATGGACTACCGCAGCCTCTACCTCCACTTTGAGAACTGCTGTGTGTTCTACGGCGGGCACATGGTGCAGGACGTGCACGCCGACCTTTTGCGCTGCATGCAGGTGAGCCGCGAGGTCACCTGGGAGGACGTGAAGAACGTGCCGCTGCCCAAGCGGATCTTCCGGGTCATCCTGCGGCTGTTCGCGCCGCTTTTGTGAAGAAGAAAGGAAACGTGACAAATGGCAAAAATCGTTGTGATCGACGGCCAGGGCGGCGGCTTCGGCCGCTCGCTCATTGAAAAACTGCGGGCCGGAGGCTACGCCGGCGAAGTGATCGCGGTGGGCACCAACGCCGCCGCCACCGCCGCCATGCTCAAGGCGGGGGCCAGCGCCGGGGCCACCGGCGAGAACGCGGTGATCTGGAACGCCGGCAAGGCCCAGATCATCGCCGGGCCCATCGGTCTGGTGATGGCAAACAGCATGCTGGGCGAGTGCAGCCCGGCCATGGCCACGGCCATCGCCTCCAGCCCCGCCCACAAGGTGCTCATCCCCGCCACCCGGTGCGGGGCTTCCATCGCGGGGCTGCCGGAACTGCCCCTGGCGGACTACATCGCCGACGCCGCCCGGCGCATCCTGGAACTTGTTTGAATACGCCATATCGCCCGCGCCCCCTCCTTTGGGGGCGCGGGCTTTTTCATTTGACGGAAAACAGGCGCAGCAGGCTCTTGCCCAGCTCCACCGCCGGCAGCACCGCCAGCGCCAGGGTCAGGGCCAGACCGCACTGGGCGGGGGCCAGCTGCTCGAAGCCGAAGGCCGCGGCGGCGGGGGGCCAGGCCAGCACCCCCAGGCTCAAGGCAAGGCTGCCCGCCATGGCCGCCCACAGCCAGGGGTTGTGGGTGGGCAGGGCGAACACGCTGCCCCGCTGGCTGCGCATGTTGAAGCTGTGGAAAATTTCGGCCATGCTCATGGTCAGGAAGGCCATGCTCACCCCGACGCCGCTCTGGGCCACCTGCCAGACCCCTGTTTCCAGCCGCACGCCGGTGAAGTAGGCTGCCAGCGTCAGGGCGGTGACCAGCAGGCCCTGCCAGACCACGTCCAGCCCCAGCCCGCCGGCAAAGATGCTCTCGCCCGGGCGGCGGGGCGGGCGCTCCATCACGTCCGGCTCCGCCTTTTCCATGCCCAGCGCCAGCGCGGGGAAGCAGTCGGTGATGAGGTTGATCCAGAGAAGATGCACCGGGCCCAGCAGCTGCACCCCCAGCAGGGTGGCAGCAAAGATGCTCAGCACCTCGCTGGCGTTGCTGGCCAGCAGAAACTGCACAGCCTTGCGGATGTTGTCGTAGATGCGGCGGCCCTCGGCCACGGCGGTGACGATGGTGGCGAAGTTGTCGTCGGTGAGCACCATGTCCGCCACGTTCTTGGTCACGTCGGTGCCGGTGACGCCCATGCCCACGCCGATGTCCGCCGCCTTGAGGGCGGGCGCGTCGTTCACCCCGTCGCCGGTCATGGCGGTGACGCAGCCCAGCCGCTTCCACGCCTGGACGATGCGCACCTTGTGCTGGGGCTGCACCCGGGCATAGACGCTGAAGGAGGGCGCGCGGCGGGCCAGTTCCGCGTCGCTCAGCCGGTCCAGTTCCGCGCCGGTGACCGCCTGGCTCTCGCTCTGCAGGATGCCCAGCTGCCGCCCGATGGCGGCGGCGGTGTCCTTGTGGTCGCCGGTGATCATCACCGGGCGGATGCCCGCCGCACGGCAGCGGGCGATGGCCGCCGCTGCCTCGGGGCGCACCGGGTCCATCATGCCCACCAGGCCGATGAACACCAGCTCCCGCTCCGCCGTTTCCGGGTCGAGGCGGGCGGGCAGGGCGGGCCAGTCCCGCTTGGCCGCCGCCAGCACCCGCAGGGCGCTTTGGGCCATGGCCCGGTTTTTGGCCAGGATGGCCGCCCGGTCGGCGGCGGTGAGGGGCACCACTGTGCCGTTTTTCAGCCAGTGGGTGCACTTTTCCAGCAGCAGGTCCGGCGCGCCCTTGACGTACTGGGTCACCCCCGCCCTGCCCCGCCGGGAGTGAAAGGTGCTCATCCGCTTGCGGGCGGAATCAAAGGGCAGTTCCGCCACCCGGGGCTCGGCGGCGCAGAGGGTCTTTTTTGCAAGGCCCAGCTTTGCCGCGTACTCCACCAGGGCGCACTCGGTGGGCTCCCCTTCCGCCCGGCCGCCCGCCCCCGGCTCCGCGTCGCTGCAAAGGGCCAGCGCCTTCGCCAGCTCCGCCTCAGGGCCGAAGCTCTGCTGCACCTCCATGCGGTTCTGGGTGAGGGTGCCGGTCTTGTCGGAGCAGACGACCTGGGCGCAGCCCAGGGTCTCCACGGCGGTGAGGCGGCGGATGACCGCTCCCTGGCGGCTCATGCGGGTGACGCCCATGCTCAGCACGATGGTCACCACCGCCGCCAGCCCCTCGGGCACCGCCGCCACCGCAAGGCTCACCGCCACCATGAAGCTGGAGAGCACGGTGGCAAGGTCAGTGCTGCCCGCCCGCCACAGGCCGAAGCCGAAGATGAACACACAGATGGCCAGCACCAGCGCGCTCAGCGAGCGGCTGAGGGCCGCCAGCTTCAATTGCAGGGGCGTTTTGCCCTGGGATGTGGCCGCCAGCACCCCGGCGATGCGGCCCATCTCGGTGTCCATGCCGGTGGCGGTGACCAGCAGCTTACCCCGGCCCGCGCTCACGGTGCTGCCCATGTATGCCATGCAGTGCCGGTCCCCCAGGGGCACGGCGCGCCCCGCGGGCAGGGCGGCGGCGGATTTTTCCACCGGCAGGCTCTCGCCGGTGAGGGCGGCCTCCTCGATCTTCAGCGCCGCCGTTTCCACCAGCCGCCCGTCGGCGGGCACGGCGCAGCCCGCCTCCAGCAGCACCACGTCGCCGGGCACCAGCTCCCGGCTGGCCACCGTGGCCGGGCGGCCGCCCCGCAGCACCCGGCTGTGGGCGGCGGTCATCTTTTGCAGCGCCTCGATGGCCTTTTCCGCCTTGCTCTCCTGATAGACCCCCAGCAGCGCGTTGATGAGCACCACCGCCAGGATGATGAACACGTCGGCAAAGCTCTCCCCCGCGCAGGCGGCGGTGAGGGCGGAGAGGGCCGCCGCGGCCAGCAGCACCACGATCATCGGGTCCGCCATCTGCTGCAAAAAACGCTGGAACAGGCTCTCCTTTTTGGCCCGGCGCAGTTCGTTGGGGCCCGTTTTCGCCAGCCGCGCCGCCGCCTGCCCCGCCGTCAGGCCCTCCGGCCCGCTGGCCTGGGCGGCGAACGCCTCCCGTGCCGTCTGCTGATAATATTCCATGGCTCGTGCCTTCCCCCTTTTTTGAACCCTTGTCCTTTGTATGTATATGGCGCATCGGGCGGTTTTAGCCCCCGCCCTTGCGGCGGGGCGCGGGAGGGGGTATACTGAAAAAGAAGGAGGGCTGCCCCATGAAACTGACCATTCTCGGCACCGGCAACGCTGCGGTGACCGAGTGCTACAACACCTGCTTTCTGCTCACCGAGGGCCCGGACCATCTGCTGGTGGACGGGGGCGGCGGCAACGGCATCTTCCGCCAGCTGAAGGCCGCCGGGGTGCGCTGGCAGGACGTGCGCTCCATCTTCGTCACCCACAAGCATCTGGACCACATCACCGGCATTTTGTGGATGATGCGGATGATCCTGCAGGGCATGGCCCGGGGCCAGTACGAGGGGGAGGCCACGATTTACTCTCACAAAGAGGTGACCGGCCTTCTGCGCACCATGGCGGGGCTGCTGCTGAGCGAAAAGGAGACCCGCTTTCTGGACGAGCGCCTTCATCTGGTGACGGTGGAGGACGGCGAGAGCCTGCCCCTGCTGGGCCAAAGGGCCGGCTTTTTCGACATCGGCTCCACCAAGGCGGCCCAGTTCGGCTTTTTCATCACCCTGCCCGGCGGCGGCAAACTGACCTGCTGCGGCGACGAGCCCTTCAATGAGCGGGAGCGCCCCTATGCCCAGGGCAGCCGCTGGCTGCTCCACGAGGCCTTCTGCCTTGCAAGCCAGGCGGATGTGTTCAAGCCCTATCAAAAGCACCACTCCACCGTGGCGGACGCCTGCCGCCTGGCGGAAGAATTGGGCGTGGAGAACCTCATCCTCTACCACACCGAGGACAAGAACATCGCCCGGCGCAAGGCCCTTTACACCGCCGAGGGCGCGCCCCTCTTTTCCGGCAGCCTGTTCGTGCCGGAGGACCTGGAGACCTTTGAACTGTAACAAAAAGCCCGGCGGGGACGCTTTCACGTCCCCGCCGGGCTTTTATTCATCTGTTTTTCGCCACCGTGCGGAAGGTGGCCTCCAGCATGGTGATCATCAGCAGGATGAGCAATGCCAGAAAGAGGGGCATCCAGCCGAGGCCCGCCCGGTTCGCGATGAGACCAAAGAGGGGCGGCATCAGGGTGGAGCCCACATAGGCGCTGGCCATCTGCATGCCGATGATGCCCTGAGAGTTCTCCGCCCCGAAGTTCGCGGGCGTGGCGTGGATGATGGCCGGATACACCGGCGCGTTGCCCAGGCCCAGCAGCCCCAGGCCCAAAAGCGCCCCCAGCTCTCCCCCGCCGGGCAGAGCCAGCACCGCCAGCGCCGCGGCGATGACCCCGGTCCCCAGGCGGATCATGCCCCGGTCGCCCACCTTGTCGGCGATGAAGCCGGAGACAAAGCGGCCCACGGTGATGCCCACATACAGCACCGCCGCACTGGCCGCGGCCCGCTGGGCGGAAAAGCCCCGCTCCCCTGCCAGATAGCTGCTGGCCCAGAGGATGGAGGTGCCCTCCGCCCCGCAGTAGGCGAAAAAGCCCACGAAGAGGGTGGGCGCGCCCTTGATCTTCAGCGCGCCCCGGATGCCCAGCACCTGCCCGGCGCGGGCGGTCTGCGCCTCGTCCCGGTGGATGTTCCACACCGGCAGGGTGAGCACCAGCACCACCCCGATGGCCAGCTGCATCAGCGCCACCGTGCGGTAGCCCAGCTGCCAGCCGGAATGGCGCAGCGCCCAGCTCATCACGCAGGGGCTGATGACGGTGCCCACGCCCCAGAAGCAGTGCAGCCAGCTCATGTGGCGGGAGCGGTAGTGCAGGGCCACATAGTTGTTGATGGCCGAGTCGATGCAGCCGGCGGCGAGGCCGTAGGGCACCGCCCAGAGGCAGAGCATCCAGAACCGGGTGGAGACGGAAAACCCGAACAGGGCCGCCGCGCTGAGGAACACGCTGGCCACGGTCACGCCCCGGGTGGAAAACTTTGCGGTGAGCCGCTCGGACAAAAGGCTGGAGCAGATGGTGCCGCCGGTGATGACCATGGACACGGCCCCGGCGGCGGAGAGGGGCTGGTCAAACACCAGCCGCATGGTGGGCCAGCCCGAGCCCTGCAGGGAGTCCGGCAGGCCCAGGCTGATGAACACGAGGTAGATGACGGCGAGAAGCAGGGTGTACATGACAAAAATTCCTTTTCAAAGAAAGGGGGCGCCTTAGCCGGGGTGCCGTAAGAAAACGGCGCCGGGAAAAGGGCGATTTTGCGGTATCGCAGCGTCAAAGCGCCTTGACAACCACCAAGGGTGCCTGCGGCGCTTTTCCTTGCGCTGCCATCAAAATCGCCACTTTTCCTGGTGCGGAGCAGTTTTGCCCCAGGATTTTGGATGAAGAAAGCACAAAGAGCAGCCCCGCAAGCCTTGGTGGCTTGGGGGCTGCTCTGCGTGTTTTATGCGCCAAAATCCCCAGGCAAAACCGTCGTTTTCTTATGCCACCCCGGCTTTGGCGCCCCCTTTGATTTTTGTGATGCCGCGGCGTTTACCAGGCCAGCACGCTCTGGATGAACAGGAACGCCACAAAGATGGGCAGGATGTAGGTGATGTACACCCGGATCCAGTCGGGGATCTTCGCGCCCTCGCCCTGGTTGGCCTCGGCCTGATACTTCTTGAAGCCCCAGCCCACCCGGCTGATGCAGAAGAACAGATAGACCAGGCTGCCGAAGGGCAGCAGGATGTTGCTGATGAGGTAGTCCTCCACATCCATGAAGCCGGAGCCGTTGCCGCGGGGGTCAAAGGCGGACCAGACGTTGAAGCCCAGCACGCAGGGCAGGGAGATGAGGGTGACCACCACGCCGTTCACCAGCGCCGCTTTTTTGCGGGTCCAGCCGGTGAGGTCCATGGTGCAGGCCAGGATGTTCTCGAACACCGCAATGATGGTGGAGAAGGCCGCGAAGCTCATGAACAAAAAGAACAGGCTGCCCCACACCCGGCCGGCGGGCATGTCGTTGAACACGTTGGGCAGGGTGATGAAGATGAGGTTGGGGCCGCTGTCGGCGGGCACGCCGTAGGCCATGCAGGCCGGAAAGATGATGAGGCCGGAGGTGAAGGCCACGAAGGTGTCCAGCCCGGCGATGCGCACGCTCTCGCCCAGCAGGCTGCGCCGGCGGTCCAGATAGCTGCCGAAGATCAGCATGGCGCCGATGCCAAGGCTCAGGGTGAAGAAGCTCTGGTTCAGCGCGGCGGTGACCACGCCCAGGGTGTTCTGCACCGTCTCGAGGGCAGTCTCGCCGGCCATCACCGAGAAGTCGGGCACCAGATAGAACTTGACGCCCTCCATGCCGCCGGGCAGCATCACGCTGTTCACCGCCAGCACCACGATCAGCGCCAGCAGGGCCAGCATCATCCACTTGGTGATGCGCTCCACGCCCTTCTGCAGGCCCATGGAGCAGATCAGAAAGCCCAGCACCACCACGACCACCATCCAGAAGCCCATGGTGACCGGCTGGCTCAGCATGCCGGAAAAAGCCTCGGCCACCTGATCGGTGTCCATGCCTTCCAGCTGGCCGGCGAGGGAGCGGTAGAAGTAATAGAGCATCCAGCCGGTGACGCAGGTGTAGAAGCTCATCAGCACATAGTTGCCCAGCATGGCCACCTTGCCGTGCCAGTGCCACTTGGTGCCGGCTGGCTCCAGCTGCTGGTAGGCCAGCACGCAGCTTTTGCGGCTGGCGCGGCCGATGGCAAATTCCATGGTGAGCACGGGCACGCCCACCGCCACAAGAAACAGCACATAGAGAAGCACGAATGCGCCGCCGCCGTTCTGCCCCACCACGTAGGGGAAGCGCCACACGTTGCCGATGCCGATGGCGCACCCGGCGCTGATGAGCAGAAAGCCCAGCCGGGATTTGAAATTCTCACGCTGCATGATAACACCTCACAGTGAATTGGCGTACCGCAGCGGCCCGCAATTTTGCCGCTTTAGCGCAGTACCTCTCTATTATAGCGAGTCCGCCCTCCGCTTGCAAGCCGCAAACGGGGAAAAGCCCCGGAACCTTGGGGGTTCCGGGGCTTTTGAAAGTTTTTTATCAGCCCAGCTTGCTCACGTTCATGTCCACGCGGGTGGAGATGCCGGGCACGGTGCCGGAGCTGGTGTACTGCCAGATGTCGTAGTTGTACTTGAAGTCCAGCTGGTCGCGGTACTGGGCGATCCAGATGCTGTAACCGGTGAGGCTGGCCATGTTCAGGTTGTTGTAGAACCAGGAGGCGTAGCTGTAAACGCCGGCGCGGTAACCCGCGTTCTGGATGGCGTTGCAGAAGGCCACCGCGTTGCGGGTGCGCTGGTCGCGGCTGATGCCGTCGGCACGGCCGGTGTCGCCCGCCACCTTCTCGGTGTCGAAGTAAATGGGGTAGCTCACGCGGCCGCCGGTTTCCTGGATCAGGCGGATGACCATGCTGGCCTCATCCACGGCTTCCTGCTCGTTGATGGCCTGGCTGTAGAAGTACAGGCCCACCTTCACGCCCGCGGCGTTGGCGCCCTTGATGTTCTGGCGGAAGTAGGGGTCCTCCACCAGGGCGCCCGTGCCGTAGCCGCGGTAGCCCACGCGGATGATGGCAAAGTCGATGCCGCTGGCCTTCACCGCGTTCCAGTCGATGTTGTACTGGTACTTGGACACGTCGATGCCCTTCACCAGGCCGTTGCTGGTGTCCACAACAGTGGGCTTGCCGCTCGCATCGAACTTGTACTTCACGCCGGCGATGACCTTTTCGGTGTTCACCAGCTTCTCATGGGTGGTGGGGTCGTAGAAGGCCTCTTTGCTCTCAAAGCTGGGCTGCCAGCCGCTGTATACCACCTTCACGGTGACCTCGGTGGCGGTGAGCTTGAAGGCGCTGTTGGCCACCACCTTGCCGTCCTTGAACAGCACCACGGTGGCGACAGGGGTCGGGGTGGGAGTGCCCGCCGGGGTGGGAATCGGGGTGGGGGCCGGCGTGGGGCTGGGAGTGGCCGAGGGGCTCGGAGTGGGGGTCACCTCCGGGCTGGGGCTCGGCGTGGGAGTCGGGGTGGGGGTCGGCGTGGGAGTAGGAGTGGGGGTGGGGGTCGGCGTCACCTCCGGCGCGGTGGAGGAAGAGCCGGAACTGGGCACGGAAGTGCTGCCGGATTCATCCTCCGCAAACGCCACCGGGAAGAACAGCCGGCCGAAGCCGCCCGCCACGCTGCTGAACACGCTGTTGGCGGCAGCGGGCGCCTGATAGGTGGCCTCCACGATGTACTCGCCGCCGTTCGCGTCCTTTTCGGTCTTGCTCACATAGTAGTTGGAGCGGGAGCCGTCCGCGTTCAGCAGCCATGCCTTGCCGCCTTCGCTCTTGGTGTTGCCGGACACGGTGTAGACCTTGGCCTTGACCTCTTCCTTCTTGCTGATGTTGGAATCGTAGTCGTTGGCGGGCAGGGTCTCGGTGGGATCGAAACCGTCGGTGGTCTCGTCGCTCAGCACGTTGTCGTCGGTGACGATGTCGCCCGCGCCCACTTCGCTCTCATCCTTGATCTGGTCCTTGACCGCCTCGGTGTCCACCTTGTACTCCACCTTCTCCTTCACCTTGGTGGTGACGGGGTCAGGCAGTATGTATCCCTCGATCTCCGAGAGGCTCACGGTGTACTCGCCCACCGGCAGCTCCTCGATCAGCAGGGTGCCGGTCTTGGGGTCGATCTTGTAGGTCTCGGTGGGTTTCTGGGTCTTGGTGCTGGAAGAGCTGGAGGACTTGCCGGAAGTGCTCTTGCTGGAGGCGGACTTGTCCGCCTTGTAGTCCACCACCACCTCGAACTCGGTGCCCAGCACGGGCATGCCGTTCTCGGCGTCGGTGACGGTGACGCCCAGGGTCTGCTGCACCGCGGTGACCTCCAGCGCCAGCTGAATGGGCTCCGGGGTGGCCGTGGGTTCCGGCGTGGGAGACGCGGTGGGGTCCGGCGTTGCGGTGACGCTGGGGGCCGAACTGCTCACGGACGAGCTGTTCGCCGCGGCGTTCACCGCCGTGAGGGCGATGCCCGCGCCGGTGCCCACCACCAGGATCATGGCGCAGCTGAGAGCCAGCACCGCCTTGTAAAGGGGCATGCGGCTCCAGAAGCTGCGGGTGAAATAGCGTGAAATATCTTTTCTGCTCATGCTTTGAATGATTCCTCCGCGTATGTTTTTTCGCCGCCCCGGGGGCGGGAAAAGGCAAATCTTCGCATATGTGGCCTAATTATAGCACATCTGACGACAAAGGTACACAGAATTCCACTTTTTTCACAAAATTTGTTGAAAGGCCGTCCGCCTCACGCCTCCTGCCACAGCGGGCAGTAGCGGGCCACCAGCAGGTCCACGCAGGCGCCGTAGCTGGCCATGCCCAGGTCCTGGCCGTAGCTTTCCAGAAAGGCGGTGTAGGTGCTCTCCGCCAAATCGGTGGCGGGGCTCTCAAAGGCCAGCCAATACTCGTCGTTCCACAAAAGGTCCGCCGCAGGCCCCTCCTCCAGCAGCTGCCAGACCTCCAGCCAGGCTGTGGGGTCGGCGGTGTAGAGAACGTTGGAGAGATGCAGAAACCCGAACAGCCAGCCGGAATACTGCCAGAGCTCGTCGGCGCTGGCAAGGCAGGCGGCGATGCCCACAAAGTTCGCCTCCTGCTCGGGGGCCACGCCCCGCTGGTGGGCCTGCTCGTGAGCGATGGTCACCGGCAGGAACACATTGGGGCAGTCCACGTTGAGGGTGCTCTCGCCGGTGAAGGGAAAGATGTAGCCGGTGAAGCCCGCCGCGCTCATGAACCAGGAATAGACCGCGGGCTTGGGCTGCCGGGCCGGGCCGTCCAGGAAGGGGTATTCCTCCGTGAGGGGAGCAAGGCTGTCGGCGCCCTCCTCCATGATGGCCGCGCTGTCCGCCGCAAGGCGGCCGGAGTCGTCCCGCTCCACCAGCCGGCCAGTGCGGTTGGCCCCCTCGGCGAACCACAGGGTGGTGGCTTCCAGCGCCTCGGCGGTCACCGGCTCTGCCGCAAGGCCGCTCTTTTCGCTGAAGGAGGAAGCATAGTAGTGCACGCCCCACAGCCAGCTCACCCCGGCCCAGATCCACACCGCCACCGCCGCCAGCCCCACCAGCCGCCGGGCCAGCACCCGGCGGCGCAGCTGCGCGCGCACCGTGGCCGCGGCCATCACCAGAAGCCACACCCCCAGCGCCGTGCAGAGCGCTTCGGCCAGCGAGAAGGGCAGCGGGTCCACCAGGGCGCTGACGGCCTGCCGCGTTCCCATGGCGAGGGACGCCGCCCTGTCCATGGCCGCCCGGTCCTGCCGCAGCAGCAGAAAAAGCCCCTCGGCGGCGCAACCTGCCGCCAGCAGGATGCACGGCGTTCGGTTTTGGGCCAGCCAGTTCCCTGCCCGTGTGATCCGTTCCTTCATTCTTGTGCCTCCCTTCGCCCTTTTTCTCTTTTCTTTTCATTATACCCCCCTGCCGCGGCGGCACGCAACGGGCAGAAAAAAATAATTTGAACTTCAAAACATCTTGACAAAGGGCGGCGGGCGTGGTACCATCAATTCGTTTGAACTTCAAAGTTTTTGTTCAAACGGGAAAGAAGGTACATTTTGTGACCGAAGCAGAGCAAAAGATCAACAGTTTTCTGGTGGACGTGTTCAACGACGTGCTGCGCCTGGAAGAGGACGACCTGGCCAGAGGCCCCTACAAAAACCTCTCGGTCAGCGAGATGCACGTGCTGGAGGCGGTGGACAGCGCCGCCGGCGGCGAGACCATGCGGGAGCTGGCAGCCCGGCTGCGAGTGACTGCCAGCACCCTGACGGTGGCGGTGAAAACGCTGGAGCAGAAGGGGTATCTTGTGCGGGCGCGGGCCGAAGAGGACCGGCGCAAGGTCACGGTGACCCTCACCGACGCGGCGCGGGGCGCGCTGGAGCGGCACGCGGCGTTCCACGAACAGCTGGTGGACCGGGTGAGCCGGCGGCTCACCCCGGCGCAGATGGACCAGCTGGCGGACACCCTTGCGGCGCTCCACGGTTTTTTCACCGACATCCAGTGAGACGGCGGCAGGCACCGCCCCAACAGTAAGGAGACGATGTGACATGATCCGTATTCTGACCGATTCCACCTGCGACCTTCTGCCCGCCGAGGCGGCCCGCCTTGGGGTGGAAGTGGTGCACATGCAGGTGCGCTTTGAGGACGGCGAGGTATTCCGGGACGGGCTGGACATGACCCCGGACGAGTTCTATGCCCGGCTGGTGAAGTGCGACAAGCTGCCCACCACCAGCCAGCCCAGCCCCCAGGACTTCATGGACCGCTTTGAGGAGGCCAAGGCCGCCGGCGACGAGGTGGTGGCCATCCTCATCAGCGGGCTGCTCAGCGGCACCTACCAGTCCGCCCGCATCGCCGCCGACAGCTGCGAATACGACAAGATCCATCTGGTGGACAGCATGAACGCCACCCTGGGCGAGCAGCTGCTGGTGCGGCTGGCGGTGCAGATGCGCGCCGACGGCGCCACCGCCGGGGAGATTGTGGCCGAGCTGGAGCGCCGCCGGATGGATGTGCGCCTTGTGGCCGTGGTGGACGATCTGAAATACTTCCGCAAGGGCGGCCGCCTCACCGGCGCTCAGGCACTGGCGGGCAGCCTTTTGGGCGTGAAGCCGGTGGTGGCCGTGCGGGACGGCAAGGTGGGTCTTGCGGGCAAGGCCCGGGGCATGCCCGGCGCCTATGTTGCGCTGTTCAAGCTGATGGACACCGAGGGCGGCCTGGACGAGACCATGCCCTACATGATCGGCTACACCGCCCACCGCAAGGCCGCGGAGCCCATCCACCGCTACCTCACCCAGAACCTGGGCCTGGAAGCCCCCCTGTGCCGCCACATCGGCACCGCCATCGGCACCCACGCGGGCCCCGGCGCGGCGGGCGTGGCCTTCTTCGCCAAGAACCCCGACGGCGCGGCCGCCGAATGAGCCTTCCCCCCACAAGCTTTGGTGTGTTAATAAGACAATACCGCCCCACGGCCCGAACGGACCGTGGGGCGGTATTGTTTGGGAGAGGAATTTTGCAGCGTTTCAAGTCACGCCCGGAAATGGGCCTGTCTTGCCTTTTCGATACAGGCGAGGGCTTTTTGCAGCACTGCGGTCTGCGTGGCAATATTCATCCGCACGAAACCGGCGCCGCAGCTGCCGTAGTTCGTGCCGCTGTTCAGCTTCACGCCTGCGCTGCTGAACAGTTCCATCAGCTCCGTTTGGGGCAGGCCCCAGGCGCGGAAGTCGATCCAGAGCAGGTAGGTGCCCTCCGGCTCGATCATCTTCACCTCGGGCATCTTCTCCTTGAGGAAGTCCCGCACGAGGGCGATGTTTTTCTGAAAATAGGCATTCTGCTGGTCTGCGTAGTAACCGCACTGCTCATAGGCGGCGATCAGCGCCTCGATGCCCAGATAGTTATAGTCGAAGTGATAGTCCTCATACACCACGCGGTATTGGTCCCGCAGCGCCTTGTTGGGGATCACCACATAGGCGGAATAGAAGCAGGCCAGATTGAAGGTCTTGCTGGGAGAGCCCATGACCACCAGGTTGTCGGAGATCTCTTGGCTGATGGAAAAGAGCGGCGTGTGCCGGTGGTCGCCGTACACGATGTCACCGTGGATCTCGTCGCTCACCAGCAGCGTGTTGGTGCGCCGGCAGATCTCGGCGATGCGTGTCAGCTCCTCCCTCGTCCAGACACGGCCCACCGGGTTGTGAGGATTGCACACCAACAGGATGCGCACACGGGGGTCCTGCGCTTTGCGCTCCAGGTCCTCGAAATCGATCTCATACCGGCCGTCTTTCAAAACCAGCTCGTTGTTCTCCACAAAGCGCCCTGCGCCCTGGATGACCACACTGAAGGTGTTGTAGACAGGCGGCTGGATGAGGACTTTGTCCCCCGGGCGGGTGTAGGCGTGCAGGATCATCCACAGCGCGCCGGTCATCAGCCCCTGGGAATGGCACACCATGCCCGGGTCCACGGCAAGGCCGTACCTTTCTTTATACCAGTGGCACACGGCCTTCGCGAAGCGCTGCTGAGGCAGATCGCCGTAAGCGTACACTCCGAAGCGGGCCCGCTCCATTACCGCGTCGATGACCTCGCGGGGCGCACGGAAGTCGGTGTCGGCCACGCCCAGGGGAATGTACTTTCCTCCTTCGCCTTCGTGGTCCCATTTGTAAGAGTCTGTGCCGACCCGCTCGATCGGCTCGTCAAAATCATGCGTTTTCATTTTTGTTTCCTTACATTGGCCCAAGGCCAATCAACTGAGCGATCATCAGCATCAGGGCTCCTACCACGAACCAGATGCAGAACAGCGGCAGCTGAAAGCGTTGCCAATCCGTCCACTTGATCTCACCCACAGCCAGCGTGGCCATATACGAAGCGGTCGTCGGCCAGATGGTGTTCGACCAGCCATCGCCAAACTGGAATGCGAGCACGCACGCCTGCTTGGAGAGGCCCAATATCTCCGCAAGAGGCGAAATGATGGGCATAACCACCACTGCCTCGCCCGATCCGGCCGGGATGAAAAAGTCGATGAGCATCACAGCGAGGAAAATTCCCACAATCGTGAATACCTGCGGGAAGTAGGCAATGATCTCGCTGAGGCCGTGAACGATGGTGTAGGTGATGTTTCCCTGTTCCATCACAACACTAATCGTGCGCGCCACGCACATGACCAGGGCTCCCTGCAAAATATCCTTACAGCCGTCCACGAACATGAGACAGGCTTTGCTGAGGCCGGTCCCGCTGATCACAGCTGAACCGAACCCCATGATGAGAAAGATACCCGTCATCTCAGGCACATCCCAGCCATACAGGAACGTGCCTACCACATTGACCACGAACAGTGTGGCGATAAACCCTGCCGCCAGCTTCTTGCGCAGCGTGAGTTTTTCCACCACAGCTTCTTTCAGGTCAGCACGGCGTGTCTGGTCTGCTGCAAAGCACCGGCTTGACTGAGGATCTTTTGCCACCCGCAGCGCATACCGCATCACATAAACGACGGTAATGCCGTAGAACACTACAAAGCATATTGCGCGATACCACAGGCCAGAATACAGCGGCAGCCCGCATATTTTTTGACAAATCAGCGTGGTGAACGGGTTGCCCAAGCCTGTGGAAAAGCCCACACAGTTGCCGCAGATGACCACTGCACACGCAGTGAGGGAATCAAAGCCCAGGCTGAGGATCAGCGGAGTGATAATGGGAAGAAATACGATGCACAGTTCCGGCATGCCAAGAAAAGTGTCAAGAGCCGAGAAGCACAGCAAAAGGATCGGAATCGCCAGCAGCCGGTTGGTCCGAAAGCTTTTGCTGGCAAAGCTTACCATGGCCGGAATAATGCCGAGCCTATGGATTACGCCAAAAGTTCCGCCCACCGCCATTGTCATGAATAGCAGGGGCGCCACGGCCTGGAAACCGTTGGAATAGGACGCCACAAGCTGCATCAGCGTCACCGGTGTGCTTTCCACATAATGGAAGCTGTCCGGGTCTACCACTTCACTGCCACTGACGGGGTCTATCACCGTGTCATACGTTCCTGCCGGAAGCAGGTATGACAATGCCGCCACAAGGAGTATCACGCAGGAAAGCAATATGAACACGTGAGGGAACTGAAACTTTTTCTTCGGCTTTTTCGGAGCATTGAGGTCTGTTGCCATTTCCTCACTCCCCTTTCTGCATAGACTCCTTCTTTAAAGTTTTGCCCAAGAGCACCGCGCACAGGCAGCCGCAAAGAGCAAAAGCGAGCATGATGCCGAAAATTGCTTTGTAACCGGCAGCCCCAGGGAAAAGATCCAGCATTGAACCATAGAGGACAGAGGAGAAGAAGTCGGGGGTATTGCCCACGAGGGACAGGACACCTGCCGCCGCGCCAGTCATCGTTACGCTGATGCCAAGCTCTGCGGTGGTGGAATAGTATGTGCCGCGCATCATGTAGGTGACCGCCGAGGAGAGCAGCATCAGGGCAATGCCCAGAGCAACTGTTTTTTCATTGCTGGGCGAAATGATGAACGCCGCCATGATAACTGCGCCGATGATCATCACATAGCGCAGGAACTTCACGCGGGACCCCATCTTATCCGCCAGCATGCCGCCCAAAGGCGCGGCAAAAATAGCGATCATGTACTGTTTGATGGTGCCCACAGTCGCGCCCAATGTGGCCGACATGCCGAACACGTTGGTAAGCATGGGTGTCATATAGCCCAGGCCGCTGTAGAACGAATAGCCAAAGAATACGATGCCGCCAGCCAGCCAAACCTTCGGAAGTTTTGCCACCTGCACCAAACCCTGCAGTGCCTGCTTCGCATTGACTTTGCCCTCTACTTCGTTCTTTTCCATAAACAGGAACACCAGAACGCCAACGGTGCAAAGGATCACGGAGTAATAGATCATCACCGAGCGCAGGCCGCTCATGCCCTCGCCCAGTTTCGCAAAAAACCAGACGCTTCCAAAGGACGCCGCGGTGGCGCATGCACCACGCACACCTTCAAGCATGCCGAAAATTTTTCCTTGCGCGTGATCCGCCGCCAGCATACGGGTACCTTTGATCATGGCATCCCAGAACATCAGCGTGATCACCAAGCCATATCCCATCTGAATGACCAGAAGCACTTCGTAGGAAGGGAACGTTGCCTCCCAGAAGCCCAGCAAACCAGTTCCGATCAGGCCCACAGGCATCAGATATTTTACTGGCACCAGATCGACCAGCCATCCGCCAGGCAGATAGGCAAGCGCCTGTGTAATTGCAAAGAAGGTGATCAACAGCCCCATCTGCACATTGGTGGCGTTGAAAGCAGCCTGCATATCATCATAATACACATCCTTGATCATCGCCAGTTTGAAAATGCAGCTGGCGCCCAGGGAAATGCAAAACAGGTTCAAGTACTTGCGGAATGTTTTCACTCCTGATTCCTCCTTTCAGTTGCTTCGCCGACCAGACATCACGGTTCCGTGACCGTGACATGGACCAGCGCGGTCTTGATGGCAAAGTCCGAGAGTTCCTGGCCAAGGCCGGGAAGGTCGGGGATCTTATAGCGGCCATTCTTTGGCTGATAATCGTATTTGCCAAGGCAGGTGATGGCAGGCTGAGTGGAGCGGAAGTGATGCTCATAAATGGCGAAGTTGGTGATGGCCGCAGTAAGCTGAAGAGCCGCCGCCGTGGAGATGGGACCGCCGGCGCAATGGATCTGTGCCTTCACATCGAATGCATGGGCCATATCGCAAATCTTCTTGCCCTCAGTGATACCGCCACAGTTACAGGCATCCGGCTGTACCAGCTGGATGGAGTTATCGCGGAAGAAATTCAGATACTGCCAGCGGGTATAAATGCGCTCGCCCGAGCCGATGGGCGTACGGATGCGCCGCTGAACGCGCTTGTGGAATTCCGTGTTCAACACCGTGGTGGGTTCCTCCAGGCAGTAAAGGTCGTATTTGTCGCACAGCTCCCCCAGTTTGACCGCAGAAATGGAGTCGGAACGGCCATGATTTTCCATGATGATGTCCAAATGCCCGCACTCCTGCCGAATGGCCGCGATGCGCTCTTCCGCCAAGGCATACAGGTCATGGGACAGGAAGCCCTCGCATTCCTCATAAGGAATGTCCTTGCCTTCCCGATCGTACGCGATGAAATCGATCTTCACCGCGTCATACCCCTCACTCATGGCATATTTACAGATGTCCACATACTCCTGCGTGGGGCCCCACGGGCCGATCTTCTCATTCCAGCCAAACTGCAGCTGGCTGGCATAGCAGCGCACATTATCCCGGAACTTGCCGCCCAGCAGCTCATAAACAGGCACGTTCAGCGCTTTGCCCTTGATGTCCATCAGAGCGATGTCGATGGCGCTGATGCCGGCGAACACCACCGGGCCGCCGCCCTGGCCCCAGAAAGTCAGCTTGAACAGTTTCTCCCAAATCGCGTCCACGCGCATGGGGTCCATGCCGATGATAAGGCGGGACAGATCCTGCAGCATGCCCACCCCCGCCGGCGCTGCATAGTCAAAGGCAATGCCGGCTTCGCCATCACCATAGATGCCTTCATCCGTCCAAACACGGCAACAGATCGGCCGCCGGCTGGCTCTCTGGGCACCTGCATCCAACATATAAATGTCTACCTTCGTGATCTTCATACTGTTTCCTCCTTGAAGTTGACAAAAACGGCGGGTAACGGTATACTTGACTAACAAGTCTACAGACAGAATACCACTTGTTAGTCAAGTAGTCAATATCAAATGGCAATTTTCAGCAAAACGGCTATTATTGCATTAATAAAATGACACTTTGCACAAAGGAGATGACCTCGATTCCTAAAACCATGTTGCTTTTCCCTATGGGTGTGGTATGATATAGTATGGATACATCCTTTTGGATGGAAATAGGAGGCTATGATGGCTCTAAAAAAGGTGCAGCGCACCAGTGTATCGGACCAGGCATACGATATCCTGGTCAAGAAAATCACCAATGGAGAATGGAAAGCGGGCGAAAAGATCCCCTCGGAGATCGAACTTGCCAAACAACTTGGCATCAGCCGGGTGAGTCTCAAAATCGCGCTTCAGAAGCTGAACACCCTCGGTGTGACGGAGACTCGGGTTGGAGAAGGCACATTTGTTTGTGATTTCAGTCTGAAAAGCTTGTTCTCAGAATTGTTTCGCAGCAATATCTTCGGCTTGGATCACAACAAAATCAACGAGTTCCGGGTTTTGATCGAGTACTGTGCCATGCGTCTCGCAGTGCTTAATCCTCCCAATCCTGCCGCTCTGGCTCGTTTAAGCGAGGTGCTTGCCTCCATGGCGGAGTCGGTTCAGTCCGGTGACGATGATACATACCATAATCTGCATTACAATTTTCACCGGCTTATCTGCGAAATGGGCAAAAATGAATTGTTTTTGCAGCTGTATGACTCCATCAGTGAAGTGATGTATGACACTCTGCGCGCAAACTCGGAAATGACCTGGAACCACTTTCCCCGGAGTGAAAGCATCCAACATCATCGCGAACTGCTGGAAGCCCTTGAGCAGCGCGACCTCGCGCGGCTGACAAAGGTTCAGGACGACCTGTTGCTGGACCAGTATCTGCGTTCGTAAATCCGTTTTAATTGCAAAAAATCGGCCCCTTTCCGCAATGCGGAAAGGGGCCGATTTTTGTCATTCTTTTCAGCCGCTGAAGAGGCTTATTTGCCCTGACGGCGCTTTTCGCCCTCGATGAGGCGGGCGGTGACCTCGTCCACCTGCTCGGACAGCTGGAAGTTCTCGGCCAGCTTGCTCTCCTCCATGCCCTCGTAGGCGTTTTCGCCCTTGAAGGCGAACTTGAGCATGATGGGGGTGAACACGGCGCAGCACACCACCAGGATGATGATGGGGCCGAAGAAGATGGGGTTGACGATGTTCATGGCCATGCCCTTGTTGGCCACGATCAGGGCCACCTCGCCGCGGCAGGCCATGCCGCAGCCCACCTGCACGCACTGGCGGCCCTTGAAGCCGCACAGCTTCGCGCCCAGGCCGCAGCCGATGAGCTTGGAGCCGATGCCCACCACCACCAGGGCGATGGTGAACAGCAGGATCATGGCGTCCATCTTGGGCAGCTCCACGCCGATGCCCAGGTTGGCAAAGAACACCGGGGTCAGCAGCAGGTAGGCCAGCGGGGTGAACTTGCTGGCGGTGTAGGCCCCCTTGGGGGTGGTGGCCACGATCAGGCCGGCGGCAAAGGCGCCGATGATGTCCGCCACGCCGAACCACTCCTCAGCGGCCCAGGCCATGAAAAGGCAGAGCACGAAGGCCAGGATGGGATAGCGGCGCAGGTCGCGGTTGCGCACCTTGGTCTCGTACCAGTTCAGCGTCTTGCTGACCACGACGCCCAACACGCCCGCGAACAGGAAGAACAGCAGGATCTTGACCAGCACCAGCACGATGTTCACGTCCGCGCCGGCCATGCTGGTGACCACGGTCAGGCAGACAAGGCCCAGCACGTCGTCGATGAGGGCGGCGGCCAGGATGGCGTTGCCCACCTTGGTGGACAGCTTGCCCAGCTCTTTCAGGGTCTCCACGGTGATGCTCACCGAAGTGGCGGTGAGCACGACGCCCAGGAACAGGTCCTGCAGGAATTTGTTGCCGGGCATGGCCAGCTCGCCGGTGTTGAAGATGAACATCAGCCCGGTGCCCATGGCCAGCGGCACCAGCACGCCCGCCATGGCGATCACAAAGCCCGCCTTGCCGGTCTGCTTCAGTTCGTTCAGGTCGGTGCCCATGCCCGCGCTGAACATGATGACGATCACGCCCAGCTCGGCCACCTGCGACAGAAAGTCGCTGGGCTGGATGATGTTCAGCACCGCGGGGCCCATCACAAGGCCGGCCACCAGCGCGCCCACCACCTGGGGCATCTGCAGCTTGCCGGTGAGCATGCTCAGCGCCTTGGTGGCCAGCAGGATCAGGGCGAGGTCCGCCAGATATCCGTAGGTCATTTTTCTCTCTCCTCCTCACAAAAAAGGGCGGCTCCGCCTCGGGACGGAGCCGTCACAGTCGCGAAGACCTATTATACTCGGTTTATGCAGGAACGCAAGAGCGAAGTTTGATTTTCACTGCCCCAATCGTCCGCTTTTTTGTTCCGACAGCTTCTGCCGGAGGAAGGCAAAGGCGGCCGCCGCCTGTTCGGGGCTTTCAAAACCGCGCTTGGGGATGGCGGTGATCATGTTGCCCTCAAAGCGCAGGAAGATGTAATTTTCGTCCTGGGCCACCTTGTTCAGGCTGGAGTAGGGCCGGTAGCTGCACAGCGCGCCGCTGGTGTCGGTGAAGCCGTTCTGGCCCAGCACCACCCAGCCGGGGGTGGTCAGGCGCTGGGTCTGCTCCCCCGCCAGCTGCCGCTTCATCAGGCCCCGCTGAGCAGCGGGCGAGCGACCCCCCAGCAGCAGCGCCATGACCGCCGCCATGGCGGCCATGGTCACCGCCAGGGCCGCGTCGCCGGTGGCCACCGCGACCGCCGCCTCCAGAACAGAGGCGATCAGCAGCACCCACAGCAGCACCAGCCGGCCCTTGCCGATGGGGTTCAGCAGCCGGTTGGCCGCGCAGTAAGCGGGCAGCACCTCTTCCGGGCGCAGCATCTGGGGCGCGGCGTACATCTGCGTCTCCCCCTCGGGCAGCGGCGGGCAGGGCGGCAGAACGCGCCCCTCCTGCTCCCCTGCCGTCTGCCGGGCCGATTCCTCATACAGGCGGGCCTTGGCCAGCGCGGCGCACCGCTCGAACTCAGCGGCGGCGGCCTTCATCGCGTCCGGCCCTTCAAAGGCGGGCGCGGGCAGCGCCAGCATCTTTGCGCCGCCGTAGAGGTAGACCAGCAGGCCCTCGGGGTACTGCTCCACCTTCTGCACCACCGACGGATCGCTGGACTCCTGAATCCCGGCCCGCACGGTGACCAGCTTTTCCTCGTCCAGATGCACCCGCCACTGGCCCAGGGGCGAAGCCCCCAGCTTCTTCTGCTGACGCAGCACGGCGGCAGCAAGGCCCCGGGTGCGGCTTTTCCAGAACACCAGAATGGAAAGCACCAGCAGCACCGCGGCCAGCACCACGTACAGCGCGCCGCCCACCGGGTCAAATTCGTCGTAGAAATAGCCGGGGCGCAGCATGGCCTGCCCCGCCTCCATGGCGAACCACAAGCCCACCGCGACGCCAATGATGCCGAGCGCACGCAGCAGACGGCCGGAGGCCTTTTCCTGGCGGTACTTCTTGGCATAGAGCGCCAGCGCCGCCTGTTCGGTCAGTTCAAAATTCCAATCCATCGGTTTTTCCCTTCTTTCCTTTCGGCGGCTCTTGCGCCGCCGGTCATGTTCGTTTGCTTACAGTTCCCTGCCAAAGGCCCGCTGCACCGCCAGCAGCACCCCGGCGCGGCTGGCCGCAAGGTTCAGCCCGCCCTGGAGATAGACGGTGTAGGGCGCGCGCATCGGCCCGTCGCAGGAGAGCTCGATGCTGCTGCCCAGGGTGAAAGCGCCGGCGGCCATGATGACCTGGTCGGTGTAGCCCGCCATGGCGTAGGGCTCGGGGGCAACGTAACTGTCCACCGGGCTGCCCGCCTGCACCCCCTGGCAGAAGCCCACCAGCGCTTCGCCGGTGCCCGCCTCGAAGCTGGTGATGATGTCGTTGCGAGGCTCGGTGTAGCGGGGGATGGGGTTCTTGCCCAGCAGTTCCAGCAGACAGCTGGAGTAGATGCTGGTCTTCACCGCCTCGGCGGTGACGCCGGGGGCATAGTAGAGGCCAAGGTACAAACTGCGCAGGGAGTCCAGCGTGCAGCCCAGCTCCCGGCCGGTGCCGGGGGCGGTGAGCCGGTGGCCGCATTGTTCCACCAGGTCGGCCCGGCCGGCGATGTAGCCGCCTGTGGGGGCGATGCCGCCGCCGGCGTTCTTGATGAGGCTGCCCACGATGAGGTCTGCCCCCACGCTCACCGGCTCGGCGGTCTGGGTGAAGGTGCCGTAGCAGTTGTCCACCAGCACGATCACGTCGGGGTTCGCGCTCTTGGCGGCCTGCACCACCTTGCCGATGGTCTCCAGGTCAAAGGCGGCTCGGCTGGAATAGCCCCGGCTGCGCTGCACATGGCACACTTTTGCGTTCACGGCCTTCTTCGCGATGGCCTCATAGTCGGGCACGCCGCCCTCCAGCAGCGGCACCTCGTCGTATTTCACGCCGAACTCCGCCAGGGTGCCGCAGCCCTTGCCCGCGTCGCCGATGCCGATGACCCCTTCCAGGGTGTCGTAAGGGCGGCCGGTGGCGGCCAGCAGGGTGTCCCCCGCCCGCAGCACGCCGAAGAGGGCCACCGCCAGGGCGTGGGTGCCGGAGAGGAAGTGGGGCCGGCAGAGGGCGTCCTCGGCCCCCACCACCTGGGCGAAGAGGGCGTCCAGCTTGTCCCGGCCGGCGTCGTCGTAGCCGTAGCCGGTGGTGCCCACCAGATGGGTGGCGGCCACCTTCTGGTCGGTGAAGGCCTTGAGCATCTTCACCTGGTTGCAGTCGCGGATGGCGTCCACCTTCTCAAAATAAGGCCGGCAGAGCTCCATTGCCTGCTTGTCCAGCTCCAGAAGGCGGGGGGAAAAGTCGAAAAATTCTTCCAGCATTTTAGTATGTACAGTCCTTTTCAGTCGTTTTCGGGGGCGGCGTGACCGTAGGTCAGCCCCCGCTGTTCAAAACCAAGTTTTTCATAAAAACCTTCCACGCCGGGGCGGGCCACCAGACAGACGGCCTTGCCCTGTTCGCAAAACCGCCGGGCCAGGGCGCACACCAGCGCGCCGGCGCAGCCTTTGCCCCGGAAGGCGGGCGCTGTTTCCACCGCGCTGAGCAGGGCGGCGTTCCCGGTGACGGCGTAAGCGCCGGCGGTGGCCGCCGTCACGCCGCTTTCTTCCAGCGTCCAAATTTCCGCCAGACCCCGGTTGCGCATGGTGCATATTTCGGAGTAAAAGGTGTCGGTGCTGCGGCGGTCGTGGTGGGCGGTCATGCTCTCGCCGCCCCACAAAAACTCCGTCACCCCCAGCAGGGAGGGCGCTTCGTTCAGCCAAAAGCCCTCCGGCAGGGGCCGTGCCTTTGGACCGCCCGCCGGGGCGTGAAAGACGCGGAAGGCCGCATCCTGCCGCCAGCCGGGCAGCGGGTCGGGCCGGGCGGTCTTGAGCCGCTGCGCCCCCAGGACCTTCAGCAGCAGGGCCGCTTCCTCGCCATCAGCGCTGCCGCAAAGCAGAGCGGAGGCCCCCCGCACCGCCAGGGCGAAGGGTCCCTCCCCTTCCCCGCCGGTGTAGAACTTCCAGCCGCTGCCGGGCAGCCCGGAAAAGGCGGCAAAGCGCACCGCCGTCTCCACCGCCACCGGGTCCTGTGCGTCCGCCAGCGCCGCCGCAAAGCGGGCAGCGTCGGCGGGGCTTTCCACCAGCCGCATCACAGGGCGTTCACCAGTTCCTTGAAGTGGCGGCCCCGCACCTCAAAGTTGGGGTAGAGGTCGAAGCTGGCGGAGGCGGGCGAGAGGCTGACGATGTCGCCGGGTTTGGCGGCGGCGCGGGCTTCGTCCACCGCCTCCTTCATATCCTTTGCGTGGAGGATGACAAGGCCACTCTCGGCAAAGCCGGGGCATTCCCGCACGGCCTTTTCGATTTTGGGGCCGGTGGCCCCCATCAGCACCAGGACCTTCACGTGCTCCAGAATTTCCGGGGCCAGGGGCTCGTAGGGGATGTTCTTGTCGTAGCCGCCGGCGATGATGATGATCTTCTGGTCAAAGCTGCGCAGGCCGGCGATGGTGCGGGTGGGGCTGGAGGCGATGGAGTCGTTGTACCACTGCACCCCGTCCAGCAGGCGCACCGGCTCGATGCGGTGCTCCACACCGGTGAAGGTGCGGGCAGTCTCGGCCATGGCGCTCACCGGCACCCGGCCCCACACCGCGGCGATGGCCGCCAGCAGATTTTCGATGTTGTGCAGGCCCCGCAGCTTCACCTCGTCCTTCGAGACCACCGGGGTGACCGTGCCGTTCTCGGCCATGCAGAGCATGCCGTCCGCGCGCAGGAACGCGCCGTTGTCGGTCTCGTGCAGGCGGGTGAACCAGCACTGGCTGCCCTTGCAGTCGGCGGCCATGGCGCGGGTGATGTCGTTCTCATAGCCCAGCACCGCCTTGTCCGCCGGGGTCTGCCACAGCAGGATGTTGCGTTTTGCGTCCACATACTCTTGCATGTCCTTGTGGTGGTCCAGGTGGTTCGGGGTCACGTTGGTGACCACTGCCACCCGGGGGCTCTTGCGCATGCTGATGAGCTGGAAGCTGGAAAGCTCCACCACCGCTTCGTCGCCGGGGTCGATCTCGGCCAGGATGGGCAGCAGCGCCCGCCCGATGTTGCCGCCCAGATGCACCTTTTTGCCCGCCGCGGTGAGCATGGCCGCGATGAGGCTGGTGGTGGTGGTCTTGCCGTCCGAGCCGGTGACGGCGGTGATGTGGCAGGGGCAATAGTCGAAGAACAGTTCCATCTCGCTGGTCACGATGCTGCCCGCCGCCTTTGCCGCCTGCAAGGCCGGAGTATAGTATTCAAAGCCCGGGGTGCGCATGATGACCTGCTGGCCCGCGAGGCCGTCCAGATAATGTTCGCCCAGAGACAGGCGCACGCCCAGCTGTTTGAGCGTTTCGGCGTAGTCGCCGAAGTCCTCCAGCTGCTTTTTATCGCACAGGGTCACCTCGGCGCCCATGGCGCAGAACTGCCCGATGAGGGTCTTGTGGCTGACCCCCGCGCCGATGAACGCAACCTTCTTGCCCCGCAAAAACGCGGCCAGAGCCTCGCTGTCTTTCTGCATCTTCGCAACACAGCCTTTCCTTCTCAAAAAGTGCCGCCGGGCGGCGAAAACGCCCGGGAACGGTTATCTTATTTATTATAGTCATTTTTGGCCGCAGGCGCAACCAAAGCGGCCCGCAGCGGGGCAAAAAAGGGGGCCGCGAAGCCCCTTTTTCAGCGGTTTTCGGCCCACCGGCGAAAAAAGAGTGAAAATTCGCGGCCCGGTTTGAATTTTCCGCAATTTTTTGATAGGATTAAAACGTATATCCTCGGGCGGTGAAAACATATCCATGTTCTGATCGTCTTACATTAAAAAGAAGAAAGGGGGCGCGCCCCACGAAAAAGCTCAAACTGCTTTTGCTGGCCGGCCTTGCCGCGCTTTGCCTCACCGGCTGCGGCAGCCAGATCGAGTTCACCTGGGCCATGGAGCGGGTGCCCAATAACCTTGACCCTCAGCTTGCGTGGGAGAGCCCCGAGCTGATCGCGGTGACCAACCTTTACAGTGGGCTGTTCCGCCTGGACGACGCGGGCGAGCCGGTGCCCGACTGCGCCGAGAGCTACACCGTGAGCGGGGACGGCCTCACCTACACCTTCACCCTGAAAGAGGGGCTGGGCTACACCCAGAACCGGGGCGACGAATCGGAGTACGAGCTGACGGCGGCGGACTTTGTGTTCGGCCTGCGGCGGGTGTTCCGCGCCGAGACGCGCAGCCCCTACACCAGCACCTACGCCGCCATCAAAAACAGCGCCGAAGTGCTGGCGGGCACCATGGATGAGACGGCCCTGGGCGTGAGCGCGCCGGACGAGCGCACGGTGGTCATCCAGCTGGACCAGCCGGACCCCCAGCTGCTCTACAAGCTGGCGCTGCCGGGGGCGATGCCCTGCAACGAGGAATTTTTTGAGAGCACCGAGGGCTCCTACGGGCTGACCCGCGCCGCCACCATGGGCAACGGCAGCTTTTACGTTTACAACTGGAACGACAACGGCCTGTTTTTGCGCCGCCCCGCAAACGGGGACGCGGTGACCGCCCTGCGGCTGGTCATCAACGCCACCGGCGAGACCGCCGATTCCAGCGGCAGCTCCTCCACTGCCGGCGAGACCCTGTGGGGCGAGGCGCTGGTGAAGGAGGGCGGCGCCACCGCGGCCCTGAGCGAGACCTTGAGTGCCGACGGGCTGGACTCCATCCCCTACACCGCCACCACCTGGGTGCTGCTGTTCAACTGCGGCGACGAGACCCTGGCCCAGCCCCTCATCCGCGAGGCGCTGGCGACCAGCGCCCGGGGCGCGGCGGTGGAGCTGCCGGAGGGCTTTGAGACCGCCGACGGGCTCATTCCCCCCGCCGTGACCGTGCAGGGCGAGAACTACCGGGAGGCGGCGGGCAGCATTCAGCCTGCCTTCGGCAGCGCCGTGGACCTGTGCCGCGAGGGGCTTGCCGCCCTGAGCCTCTCCCGCTTTGAGAACATCACCCTGCTGGTGCCGGAGGGCAGCGACTACCTGCAGCTGGCCCAGTCCGTCAACCAGCAGTGGCAGAAGGACCTGGGCGCCTTCTCCGCCTACTTCCCGGTGGAGCAGGCCTCGCTGGAGGAAGTGAACGCCCGGGTGGCCTCGGGGGATTACCAGATCGCCCTGCTGCCCCTCTCCCTTTCCAGTGATTCCGCCGCCGAACTGCTGCGTCAGACCGCCAGCCTTGCCGATTGGAGCGACAGCGGCTGGCAGCGCCAGCTGGACGCGCTGTTCAACGACGGCACCCACACCGCCGATGACGTGGCCGCGCTGGAGCGCACTCTTTTGGAGAGCGCCTGCGTCACGCCCCTGTGGTTCCAGACCAAGGCCCTGCTGGTGCAGCCGGGGGTCCAGGGGCTGGTGTTCCGGCCCTTCGGCCCGGTGCTGGACCTGACAAACGCCACCATCGCCCAGTGACCAAAGGAGGAAAACCGCCATGGACTGCAAACATTCCGCCGACGTGAACCGCCGTCTGGCCCGCATCAGCGGCCAGGTGAACGGCATCCGGGAGAT
Source organism: Candidatus Allofournierella excrementavium (assembly GCF_048526665.1). Lineage (NCBI taxonomy): Bacteria > Bacillati > Bacillota > Clostridia > Eubacteriales > Oscillospiraceae > Allofournierella > Candidatus Allofournierella excrementavium. The sequence goes on along the minus strand of NZ_DBGFPE010000016.1, from coordinate 49,301 downwards.
GGTGAACGAAGGCCGCCCCTGCGACGAGCTGCTCATCCAGCTTTCCAGCGTGAGCAGCGCCGTGACCCAGGTGGCAAAGCTCATCCTCACCGAGCATCTGACCCACTGCGTGTTGTCCGACTGCGACGAGGGCACCCTGGCCCGGCTGGAGGAAGCCATCGACCAGTTCGCAAAGCTGAAATAAAAACAAAAATGGCCCATAGGGGGCCATAATACCAGCAGCGCCTGAAGGCGCGCAATGAGTGACGCCAACCGCACTTGGCGTCACTTTTTGTTTTGCTGTGCTGCCGGTCGCCACTTTTGGCGGACCGCCGCCATCAACCCCTGCATTTTGATAGGGCCTTCCGATTCTTTGACGCTTGGCGGCTCACGATATGTTACTCTTGTATGTTATTCCGCAGATCTGCCATGCGCAGGTAACCGTTCTCGTCTTCTACGTTCGCAGCAAGTATCTCCATCACTTCAATGATCTCTGCAATGTGTTTTTGGCTTTTTTCCGGCGAAAGGACCAAGCATCCATAAACTTCATTACAAAACGCATAATTTGAAGATTTATTTGTCCCCTCTGTCAGCAAATGATATGCCTGTTCAAAAGACCTGAATGCAGCGACGCCATACCAATAACTGCTTGCTTCTCCATTCGCCTGATACTCGACAAATTGTGAGTAGGCATCAGCGGCGCTCGCCTGGGCCAGCTGTCGTATATCGTCTTTACTGTTTGCGGCTCTCTGCCACAAAACAGCAAACAACAGTGAGGAGATGGCGAGGCAAACAATCAAAACAGCGGCTAATTTCTTTTTCATCCCCATATGTTTCTCCAAAACGTTCTATGCTTACCTTTTCGTTTTCATCGGCAAATGGACTATTGGCATTATATCATATGCATACCGTATGAATCCACCCTTTACCGTCTTCCCCGGTCAGCGGATATTTGCCGCAAGGCCTTGTGGGCTTCATAGCGTCATTCCCGCTCCGTTCCCTTGCAACAAAAAGAGCCGCTCCCTGTGAGGGGAACGGCTCTTTTATTCATATAAGAACCACAAGCTATGCTTGTGGACGAGAAGAGCACGAGCGTTGAAACGGTAAAAAAGAACCTCCTTTTGCTACAATAGAAGCGGGTAACGCTAACCGCACTAAAGCAAAAGGAGGTTCATCCATATGGACGAAAAAAGTTTATCACATACGAGTTGGAATTGCAAATATCACATTGTGCTAGTGCCAAAGTATCGCAGAAAGGTGATTTACGGGAAATTAAGAAAAGATATTGGAAAAATCCTGAGGATGCTTTGTGATTACAAACATGTGGAAATCATTGAGGGACATGCAATGCCAGACCACATTCACATGCTTGTATCAATACCGCCGAAATTGGCGGTAGCAGATTTTATGGGGTACTTAAAAGGCAAGAGTACACTGATGATTTTTGAGAGGCATGCGAATCTAAAGTACAAATATGGAAGAAGAGTGTTTTGGGCAAAAGGGTACTATGTAAATACGGTTGGAGGAAATGAGGCAAAGATTCGCAAGTACATCCAAGAACAGGAAATGCAAGATCAGATGAGCGATCAGCTGAGCTTCAGAGAATACGAAGATCCGTTCAAAAATATAGCGGATCTTGATGATGATTCACCGGAGATCCCAACCGACAGCAGAAGGAAGAAGTGAAAAGCAACGCCAAGTGCGGTTGGCGTTGCTCATTACGCACCTTTAGGTGCTGCTGGAATAATGGCCCTTATAGGGCCGTTCTGCAAACCCCACGTTTAACGTGGGGTTATGATTGCTTATTACAGGGCGGCCAGGGCGGCGTCCAGGCGGGCGAGGGTCTCCTCCTTGCCCAGCATGGCGGCCAGATCGGTGCCGCCGCCGGGAGTGCGCTGCTTGCCGGAGAGGGCGATGCCCAGCGGGTAGAGCAGCCAGCCGTTCTTGACCTCCATCTGCTCGGCCAGGGCTTTGCAGGCTTCGAAGATGGCGTCCTTGTTCCAGGAATCCAGCCCTTCCAGGACCGGCTTCAGGGCCTCAAGGGCGGTCTTGGCAGTCTCCGGGGTGGTCTTCTGCTTCTTGTTGGCGTAGAGCTCGGGGCCGTAGGGCAGCACCGCGTCAAAGAAGTCCAGCTGCTCGGGAATTTCGCCCAGCACCTCGCAGCGGGGCTGGAGGTTGGCGCACAGCAGGTCCCGGTCGATGGGGCGGTGCACCGCCTGGTCGATCCAGGGGTCGGCCATCTTGCGGAACTGCTCCGGGGTCAGGCGGCGGATGTACTCGGCGTTGATGGCCCGCAGCTTGAGCGGGTCAAAGATGGCCGGGCTCTTGCTGATGCCGCTCTCGTCGAAAATTTTGCACATCTCTTCCAGGGTGAAGATCTCCTGCTCGCCCTTGGGGCTCCAGCCCAGCAGCAGGATGTAGTTCAGGATGGCCTCGCTGAGGTAACCCTTGGCCACCAGATCCTGGTAAGACGCGTCGCCGTTGCGCTTGGAGAGCTTGTTGTGGGCGTCCTTCATCACCGGCGGGCAGTGGATATACACCGGCACTGGCCAGCCGAAGGCCTCGTAGAGCAGGTTGTACTTGGGGGTGCTGGACAGATACTCCGAGCCGCGGATGACGTGGGTGATGCCCATCAGGTGGTCGTCCACCACGTTGGCGAAGTTGTAGGTGGGCATGCCGTCCGCCTTGATGAGGATCTGGTCCTCCAGCTCGGCGTTGTTCACCTCGATGTGGCCGTAGACCGCGTCGTCAAAGCCGGTCACGCCCTCGGTGGGGCACTTCTGGCGGATGACGTAGGGGGTGCCCGCCGCCAGTTTTTCCGCCACCTCTTCGGGGCTCAGGTCCCGGCAGTGACGGTCATAGTGGCCCACCGCCTCGCCGGCGGCCTTCTGCTGCTCGTGCAGCTGCTCCAGACGCTCGGTGGTGCAGAAGCAGTAATAGGCCTTGCCCTCTTTCACCAGCTGCTCGGCGTACTGCTTGAACATGCCCATGCGCTCGCTCTGCACATAGGGGCCCACCGGGCCGCCCACGTCGGGGCCTTCGTCCCAGGTCAGGCCGGTCTGGCGCAGGGTGTTGTAGATGATGTCCACCGCGCCTTCCACATAGCGGCCCTGGTCGGTGTCCTCGATGCGGAGGATGAACACCCCGTCGGGGGCGCTGCGGGCCTTGAGGTAGGCATAGAGGGCGGTGCGCAGGTTGCCCACGTGCATGTAGCCGGTGGGGCTGGGGGCAAAGCGGGTGCGGACGGAATTGTTCAGCATGATGCCATTACTCCTTTTGAAAACGGCGGCGCTGTGCGCCATGCCGGGCTTTTCTCTGTTTCATTCTAATCGCTGGGAGGCGCTTTGTCAATTTGCCGATTTGCAAACAGGCCATCTTTTCCTTATAATAGGTATGTTCCCGTGCGGCCCGCCGGGCCGCCTCCCTCTACGACAGGAGTTTTGACCGATGAATTTTATCTCTCTTTCCTTCCTGGGCTTCGGCGTTGTGCTGTTCGCCCTGTGGTGGGCGCTGCCCGGCCCCTTTCGCCCCTGGGTGCTGGCGGCGGCCAACGTGTACTTTGCGTTGAGCTTTGGCGCCCAGGCGCTTACGGCGCTGGTGCTCATCACCGCCGCCGGCTGGCTCTGCGGCCTGTGGATGGCCCACGGCGGCGGCAAGGCCGCCCTGGCGGTGGGCGTGCTGGCCGGGGTGCTGCCCCTGGCGGGCTACAAATACCTGCCCGCGCTGGCGGGCCGCTGGCAGGCGCTGGCCGCCTTTGCGGACCTGCTCATGCCGGTGGGCATCAGCTTCTTCGTGTTCAAGAACATCACCTATCTGGCGGCGGTGTACAAGGGGAGCCTTGCCGCCGAGAAGAACCCCCTCTACTGCTTTGCCTACACCGGCTTTTTTGCCCAGCTCACCAGCGGGCCCATCCAGCGGGCCGAGAGCCTGCTGCCCCAGCTGAAAAGCCCGCCCGCCTTTGACCGGGCGCTGGCGCTGAACGGCTGCGTGCGGCTGTGCTGGGGCATCTTTCTGAAAAAGTGCCTTGCGGACCATTTTGCCGCCTACTACAACGCCCTTTACCAGCCGGACCACTACTACGCCTTGAGCATCGTCTGGTCGCTGGCGGCTTATTCTCTCTACATCTATTTCGACTTCGCCAGCTATTCCCAGCTTTCCATCGGCGTGGCGAACCTGCTGGGGCTGCGCTGTGACGAGAACTTCCTCAGCCCCTACCTCTCCCGCAGCGTGGGCGAGTTCTGGCGGCGCTGGCACATCAGCCTTTCCAGCTTTCTGCGAGACTACATCTACATCCCCCTGGGCGGCAGCCGCAACGGCGTGCCGGTGCTCATCCTTGCCACCATGGTCACCTTCCTCGTCTCCGGCGCGTGGCACGGCGCGGCGCTGGGCTTCGTGGTCTGGGGCGGGCTGCACGGCGTTTACCTGCTGGCCGGGCGGGCCACCCGCGGCGTGCGGGAAAAGGCCTGGGGCCTTCTGCGCCAGAAGCCGGGCAGCCTGGTGCGCAGCGTGGTGAGCTGGGCCGTGACCCTGGCGCTGGTCTGCTTTGCCTGGATCTTCTTCTTCAGCGGCGATGTAAACCAGGTGCGGCTGCTGATGAGCTATCTGCTCCAGCCCATGCCCCTCAGCGCCCAGTACCTGAAAGAGAGCTTCACCCAGCTGGGCTACACCACCGCCGTTCTGGTGCGGCTGGGCCTGTTCGCCCTGGCGGCCTTCGGGGTGGACTTTGCCGCCCGCAAAGAGGGCTTTGGCCGCTGGGCCGCCGCCCGCAAGGGCTGGGTGCAGGTGATCTTCTGCTACGCCTGCATCTTCGCCACCCTGTTCTGGGGCGCGGCGGGCACCTTGCAGAACATCTATTTCCAGTTTTAAAAGGAGGCGCGGGATTTGAAACGTTTTCTCTGCATCGTGGCGCTGTTCCTCGCGCCCGTCGTTCTGTTCGTGGGCCTCTTCGCCGGCGCCATCTACGCCAGCGGCGAGTGGCGCACCGAGGAGGAGATCGCAGGCCGGGTGGCGGCGGGCGAGCCGGCCTTTCTGGGCCTTGCCTACCGGGACAACACCCGCTACTACAAGCATCTGGTGGCCAATGAGCTGGGGGCCGACCTGCTGGTGCTGGGCACCAGCCGCAGCATGCAGTTCCACAGCGAGTTCTTCACTACTGACAGCTTTTACAACGCCGGCGGCGGCGCGGGCTATGTGAACGAGTTCCAGTACTTTCTGGAGCAGCTGGACGAGGACAAGCTGCCCTCCACCCTCATCATGGTGATGGACCAGTACTTCTTCAACGGCGCCTGGGTGGGCACCGGCAGCATGCCCGAGACCTTCGATTACAGCCACTATGAATTCTCGCTGAAATCGGCGCTGCCCGAGGCCATCCGCGGCTGGGTACAGGGCAAGTTCACTCTGCGGCAGGCCTACGGCAGCCACCCTGACGTCTACGGCATGGCCGCCGTGGGCCGGGGCAGCGGCTTCAACCCGGACGGCAGCTACTGCTACGGCTCGCTGCTGGACCACCCCGAGACCGGCACCGACGTGGGCTTCCACGACACCTTTGACCGCATCCTGAAGGGCATCGACCGCTTTGAGTACGGCGAGTACGTCCACGAGCCCAGCACCTACACCATCGAGTCACTGCTGGCCTGGTGCAACGACCACGACATCGAGGTGGTGCTCATCGTGCCGCCCTACGCCCCCAGCGTCTATGAGCGGATGGCCGAGAGCGGCAACTACGGCTACTTCGACTGGATCATGCCCATCCTCACCGAGCTGTGCGAGCCCTACGGCTATGAGGTGTACGACTTCTCCTACATGCCCGACACCCTGGACGAGGAATATGTGGACGGCTACCACGGCAGCGACCGGGTCTACGCCCGCCTCGCGCTGCATCTGGCCGAGGAGAGCGAGACCCTGGCGGGGCTCATCGACACCGACTATCTGAACGCGGCCCTGGCCCCCTCTTCCAGCCCCCTGCGGCTGGCCGAATAACACCCTTGCACTGCCGCTCCGGCAGGTATATAATGTATAGCAATCTCCCGGGCATGCCCGGCGCAGAATCGAGGTTTTTTCAATGAGTGAACAAGCAGAACGCAAAAAGCGTATTCTTTCCGGCATCCAGCCCACGGGCACCTTCACCCTGGGCAACTACATCGGCGCGGTGCGCAACTGGGGCAGCCTGCAAGAGGATTTCGAGTGCCTTTACATGGTGGCCGACCTGCACTCGCTGACCGTGCGGCAGGAGCCCGCGGCCCTGCGCCGCCAGACCCGGGAGGCCGCCGCCATGCTGCTGGCCGCCGGCATCGACCCCAAGGTGAGCCTGCTCTTTGTGCAGAGCCATGTGCCCGCCCACGTGCAGCTGAGCTGGATCCTCAGCTGCAACACCCAGTTTGGCGAGCTGTCCCGCATGACCCAGTTCAAGGACAAGAGCGCCAAGCACGCCGACAACGTGAACGCCGGTCTGTTCACCTACCCCGCCCTGATGGCCGCGGACATCCTTGTCTACAACGCGGACCTGGTGCCGGTGGGCGTGGACCAGAAGCAGCACCTGGAGCTGGCTCGCAACGTGGCCCAGCGGTTCAACAACCTCTACAGCCCCACCTTCACCCTGCCCGAGCCCTACATCGGCAAGACCGGCGCCAAGATCATGAGCCTGCAGGAACCGGACAAGAAGATGAGCAAGAGCGACACCAACGCCAACAGCTTCATCCTGATGACCGACGACGCGGACACCATCCTGCGCAAGTTCAAGCGCGCCGTGACCGACAGCGACGGCGTGGTGCGCGCCGGCGACGACAAGCCCGGCGTGACCAACCTGATGAGCATCTACTCCTCCCTCACCGGCAAGACCTTCGCCGACATCGAGAAGGAGTTCGACGGCCAGGGCTACGGCGTGTTCAAGGAAGCGGTGGCCGGCAGCGTCATCGACGCCTTCCGCCCCATCCAGGCCGAATACGGCCGCATCCTGGCGGACAAGGAATATCTGGACGGCGTGCTGAAAGAGGGCGCCGCCACCGCCAGCCGCATCGCCGACCGCATGGTGGCCAAGGTCTACAAAAAGGTGGGCCTTGTGCAGCTGTAAAACACCGCTCTTTCGCCGCGCTCCGCCCCGGAGCGCGGTTTTTGTTCACAAAAATTTCGCATTATTCCATTTTTACCATATATTGACATTTTGCTCCTTTTGCGGTATAATTATGTCACAAAATTCCTGAAAGTATATTAAACCCGCTGTAAAAGGAGAAAACCATGAAATCCACCGGTATCGTGCGCAAGATCGACGGCCTGGGCCGCGTGGTGTTGCCCATCGAGCTGCGCCGCCTGATGAACCTGGAGGACAACGCCTCTCTGGAGATCTTTGTGGACGGGGACGAGATCGTGCTGAAAAAGTACCAGCCCGCCTGCATCTTCTGCGGCGAGGCCAAGGGCGTGGTGGCCTTTGAGGGGCGCAACATCTGCCCCGCCTGCCGCAAGAAGATCGGCAGCCTGTAAAGCGGCCGGCCTTTCCCCCCAAGAAAAGCAGAAAACAGCCCCCCGCCCGCGCGATGCGGGCAGGGGGCTGTTTTTGTTTTGTGCTGCGGGGCTTTTCAGCGCACCCGGTCGATGCGGCTCTCGCTGTTCTTGACGAGGTTGAACAGGCTGGTGGCGTAGAGGGGATACTCCTTGGAGAGGCTCTCGGTGGTCATGGCAAAGCAGGAGGTATCCTTGAGGGCCGGGCCGCTGCCCATGTTCTCGCCCTCCAGCGCCGCCTTCACGTTGGCGTGAGCGGCGCTCATGGCGGCGGCGGAATAGCCCTGCCAGCGGCCCCGGCTCACCCGGAACATGCTCTCGGCGTTCTTGGGCGCCGCGGAATAGACCAGGCGGAACATGTTGTAAACAGCCAGCATCAGATAGGCGCTCACCTCGCTGACCAGCCCCTTGTCCGGGCAGGCGGCCAGCTTGCTGAACAGGATGTTCAGGCTGTTGGAGATGAGCTTTTTGTTCAGCGTGGGCAGCACGCTGCCCTTGTAGACGCTGTCCTTCGCGGTCTCGGGGTTGGGGATCTCCTCCACCGTGAGGGTGAGACCGCTGCGGTCGGCGCTGCGGCCCAGAAGATAATCGCAGGATACGTCGTAGTAATCAGCCACACGCACCACAAAGTCCAGCCCGCACTCGCGGATGCCCTTCTCATAGTGAGACAGCAGCGCCTGAGAGACCCCCAGTTCCGCCGCGGCCTGTTTTTGGGTGATGCCCCGCTCCTTGCGAAGAAGGGTGATGATGCGATTGAATTCCATGATGTCCTGCTCCCTGTCTTTACTCCGGCCGCCCGCCGCGCCGCCGACCCGTCAAACGCCGCAAAGGGCATGACAGCGCGGTTTTCGGGGCGCTTTTCGCCCGCCGGGGGGCCATTACATATCGTAAATTATAAATCAGCGAAAACGCGTTGTAAATACGAAATTCGCCAAATTCCCCCAGCCTTTTTCGTGTGATTTGTCCATGCTTGACTTTAAAAACTATATGTACGATAATGGTGCCGGGCTCTTTTCTAAATATAGTGTTCGTGCCCGCTGAAACATTCCAGCTTGTTACTATTTTGTAATATATTTCAACATCGAGAGCGCCTCTCTGCGGGCGCGGGAAGGATGAAAAACACCGTGAAGACCTTTAAGCTGCATCTGATCCGCCACGGGCTGACCCGGGGCAACCTGGAAGGGCTGTATGTGGGCGGCGGCACCGACCTGCCCCTGTGCGACGAGGGCCGCCAGGACCTGGAAGTTTTCAAAAGCCGTTTTGTCTACCCCGCGCCGGACACGGTGTTCACCTCGCCCCTGGCCCGGGCGGTGGAAACGGCGGACATCCTCTTCCCCGCCGCCACCCACCGGCTGGTGGTGCCCCAGCTGCGGGAGGCAAACTTTGGCGTGTTCGAGGGGCGCAAAATGGAGGATCTGGTGAAGGACCCGGAGTTTGCCCGCTGGATGGACCCAACCTCCGGCTTTGTGCCCGAAGGGGCGGAGCCCACGATGGACTTCCACGCCCGCTGCGCCGACACGCTGCATAAGCTGCTGGAATACATGATCCGCTCGGAGGTCACCGAGGCCGCCTGCGTGACCCACGGCGGCGTCATCATGAGCATGCTGGCCCAGAGCGCCCTGCCCCGCCGCCCGGCCCAGCAGTGGATGGCCGACCCGGGCTGCGGCTACACCGTGCAGACCGACGTGGCCATGTGGATGCGGGACAAGCTGGTGGAAGCGGTGGCCGTCCAGCCCGCGGGCTATATGGACGAAGAGTGAGAAAAAGCGGGCCGGCAGAGGGCAAAGCCTTCTGCCGGTCCGCTGTTTTGTGTGAAGGGTCAGGCCACGCCCAGCATCGCCAGCGCCGCCAGCATGCCCACCACGCCGCAGAGGATGGTGATGGAGTTGATGCAGCTGGCAAGGCCGCCGTCGCCGCCGCACTTGGCGGTGAAGGCGGGCGAGATCACCGAGGCGGGGGCGAACACCATCACCGCCAGCACCTGCCGGATCTCCAGCGGCAGCGGCGCGAAGTGGTAGACCGCCAGGGCCACCAGCAGCGCCGAGGCCAGCCGCAGGCCCACCACCTGGCCCACCCGGCACAGGTATTCGGGGCGCAGGTCCATGTCGAACATGGCACCGATCATCAGCATGGCCACAAAGGGGTTGGCCGCCGCGATGGGGCTGATGAACTCCACCAGGCCCCCGGGCAGCTGCACCCCCGCCATCACCAGCACCAGCATGGTGACGTAGGTGACAAAGGGCACCGAACTGCCCAGCTTTTTGAGAACGTCCACCGGGCGCAGGGGCTTGTCGCCCACATGGAGCACGCTGCTGGCCCAGGCATAGCTGCCGCCGGTGCAGATGATGGCGTTGCCCACATCGAACAGGCAGGCGGCCACCACCGCCTCGGGCCCCAGATAGCTCTGCACAAAGGGCAGCGCGAAGGCCCCGATGTTGTAGCCGGGGCAGTTGATCATGAACAGCGCGCGGGTGCCGCTGTCGCTCCGGCGGCTCAAAAACTGGCCCAGCAGCATCATGACGCAGCACAGGGAAAAGCCCAGCACCGGCAGCATCAGAAGGCTGGTGCGCCACTCCATGGAGGCGAAATTTGTGATGACCGCCGCAGGCAGCGTGACGCACAGTACCACCTGGGTGAGCACCTTGTAGTCCTGTTTGCCAAACACGCCCACCCGCTTGAGGAAATAGCCCAATGCGAGGATGAACACATAAGACGCGGAATGCCGCAAAACTTCCGCCAACGTCCCTCAGTCCTTTCATCGTTACAGATGCGGCATCTGCCGCACCTTATGTAACCCTATCACAAACGGGGCCAAAAGGCCAGCGCCGCCGCGAAAAAAATCTTTTTTTGGCAATGGGCACAAAAATATGCAACTATGGTATAATAGTAGCTGAAAGATTACCCCACGTGGGAGATGTGCTGTATGTTTGGGAAAGAAAACGCTGTGGTGAATATCCGCACGCAGGTCTACAACGCCATCAAGGAGAACATCTGCGACGGCCGCTACGAGCCCGGCCAGCGGCTGAACGAAGTGGAGCTGGCACGCTCGCTGAGCGTCAGCCGCAGCCCTGTGCGGGAGGCTTTGCGCCGTCTTGCGGCGGACGGCCTGGTGGTGGAATTGCCCAACCGGGGCGTTTTCGTGCGCGAGTTCACCCCTCAGGACATCCAGGAGATCTTTGACGTGCGCGTGCTTTTGGAGAGCTACTGCATCCAGCGCTCGGTGCAGTTCATGACCACCGAGCACAAGCAGGAGCTGATGCGCTGCCTGGATCAGATCACCTATTACCACGAGCGGCAGGATATGAAAAAGCACATCGAGGCAGACTGCCAGCTTCACGGGCTCATCATCCGCATCGGCGGCAACCGCCTGGTGGAAGATATGTACCAGCGGATCTCGGCCCAGGTCCAGCAGTTCCGCATCTACTCGCTGGAGTCAAAGCGCCGCTTCCGCGAATCGCTGGTGGAGCACACCACCGTCGTCCACTGCCTGCTCACCGGCAACGTGGAAGAGGCGGACCGGGTGAACCGCCGCCATCTGGAGCTGGCACGGGACAAGATCAACGAGTACCTCATCAGCAAGCAGACCAACCAGCCTCTGGAATAAGGCGCGAACACATCAAATGCGCCCGGCGCGCTTCCCTTTCGACAAGCGCGCCGGGCTTTTTGCAAAAATGGCCGGCCCCCCGCCCCAGGGTTCCGTAAACCCTTGAGCGGGGGGCCGGCGCGCATTACACATTCCAGCAGATTTCATCTTTTGCGCATCTGCGATGCAAAAGATGCAGTTCAACTTCTCTTAGTGAATGAAGATGCTGGCAATGATCAGGATGATCGAGCCCACGATGGGCACCAGGATGGAGCCGATGCTCCAGGTCTTCAGGCTGGTCTTGATGTCCAGGCCGCTGAAGTTGGTGACCACATGGAAATAACTATCATTCAGGTAAGAGGGGCACATAGCGGTCATGCAGATGGCAAGGCCGGCGATGTAGGGGTTGACGCCCAGGGTGGCGACCATCGGGCCCACAATGGCGGAGCCGGTGATCATAGCGGTGGTGCCGCTGCCCTGGGGGAAGCGCATGATGGTGCCGATGAGCAGAGGCACAGCGATGCCGGGGATGCCGGTGGCAACCAGCCAGTCGGCGATGATGCCGGCAGCGCCGGAGGCGTTGACGACGGCGCCCAGCGCGCCGTCGGCGGCGGTGATGTACACGATGGGGCCGGCGTCCTTCAGGGCGTCGTTCATCATGTCCACAACGGTCTTGTTATCCAGATCGCGGGCCAGCACGAAGGCGCCCAGGCACAGGGAGATGAACAGAGCGATGATGGGCTGGCCAAGGAAGGTCAGGATATCGCCGGGAAGGGTGCCCACCAGAGAGGTCTGGCTGACAACGGTGTTCATAAGGATCAGCAGGACGGGCAGCAGCAGCATGGTGAAGCTGATGCCGGCGCCGGGCAGCTTTTCGGTGCTCAGCAGCTCTTCAAAATCGGAGTTTTCCAGCTCCTTGCCGGCCTTGGTCTTGGCCTCGATGCGGTCCAGGACCGCCAGCTGGGCTTCAGTGTACTTGGAGCGGTCGATCTCGGAGGGAACGATGAACTCGGGGTGCTTGCTGCCGAACCAGCGGAACAGAGGAACCGCGAAGATGAAAACGGGGATGGACAGCAGCAGGCCGTAGATGATGAACATGCCCAGGTCAACGTTCAGCCCGTTATCCTGGAAGGTGCCCACAACGGCCAGAGGGCCGGGGGTGGGGGGAACCAGGAAGTGGGTGATGTACAGGCCCATTGCCAGGATGCCGCCCAGGCCGACCATGGACTTCTTGGTCAGACGGCTGAACTCTTTGGCCAGGCTGGACAGGATCACGAAGCCGGAATCGCAGAACACGGGGATGGACACCACGAAACCGGTGAGGCCCAGCACCACGTCGGCGCGCTTGACGCCCACGATCTTCAGGATGGTCAGCGCCATGCGCTTGGCGGCGCCGCTTCTTTCCAGGAAGATGCCCATGATGCAGCCGAAGCCGATCACAATGCCGATGCTTGTCATGGTGGAGCCGAAGCCGCCGGTCACGGTGGAAACGACCTGGGACAGGGGGATGCTGTTGGAGAGCACGCCGATCAGCACAGCGGAGATGATCAGCGCCGGGCATGCATGCATCCGGGTGAAGATGATCAGGACCATCATAACGACGATACCGATCAACATCGCCAATACTGGATTCATATGATTCACTCCTTCTCAAACAATCAAATGAATTTTGCCATTGGGAATGTGTAACATATCAGCTGGCGCGGCCCCGCGCCGGGAAACGGGAAAAAAGGTCAGATGACCGGGCCCAGGCAGTGGATGTCGATGGAGCTGACGTACTGGATGGCCTCGTTCTTGGTCATCTCGCCGGAGAGGGTGCGCAGGGCCTTGGCGAAGGCTTCCTCGCCCACCTGCTCGATGGTCTTGTCGCCGGTGATGATGAGGCCGGCGTTCAGGTCCATATCCTGCTCCATGCGGGGGTAGGTGATGGGGTTGCCGCAGATCTTGACCACGGGCATGCAGGGGAAGCCCTGGGGCGCGCCGCGGCCGGTGCTGAACATCATGAACTGGGCGCCGGTGGCGGCCATGCCGGTGAGGATCTCGGGCTCGCGGCCCGGGGTGTCTTTGATCCACAGGCCCTTCTGGTCGGTGACGAATTCGGGGTAGTCCAAAACGCCCTGGATGGGGCGGGTGCCGGATTTCACAATTGCGCCCAGGGTCTTTTCCTCGATGCTGGACAGGCCGCCGGCAATGTTGCCGGGGGTGGGCTGGCCTTTGCGCATGTCGCAGCCGATGGCTTTGGCACGGTTCTCCATGTCGTTGACGATCTTGAAGATCTTGTCGCCCACTTCCTTGGAAACGGCGCGGCGGGCCAGCAGATGCTCGCCGCCGATGAACTCGGTGGTCTCGCCGAAGATGACGGTGGCCCCAAGGTCCACCAGCTTGTCGGCCACATAGCCGATCACGCAGTTGGAAGCCATGCCGCTGGTGGTGTCGGACGCGCCGCACTTGATGGCCATGACGATGTTGGACACATCCACCGGCTGGCGCTGCAGGCCGGACGCCTCGATGACCAGACGGCGGGCGATGTCGGTGCCGGCCTGGATGGCCTTGGACACGCCGCCCAGCTCCTGGATGTGGATGATCTCCACATGCTTGCCGGTGGCGGCGATCTCCTTGACCATGCGCTCATGGTCGGTGCCTTCGCAGCCCAGGCTGACCACCAGCACGCTGGCCAGGTTGGGGCTCTTGCCCAGGCTGATGAGGGTGTCGGTGACCCGCTCCAGATCGGGCGGCATCTGGCAGCAGCCCTGGTGATGCAGGAAGGACACGGTGCCCATGACCTGGCGGCAGATGGCCTGTGCCACGTCGTTGGCGCAGGTCACGCTGGGGATAACGCCCACATAGTTGCGCGCGCCCACCTTGCCGTCCGGACGCACATAACCCATAAATTCCATATCGCTTACTCCTTCCAGTCGCCGCGGCCGCGCATGCTGTCCAGATTGTGGATGTGCACGTATTCGCCTTTTTTGATCTCTTTGGTGGCGATGCCGATCTCTTCGCCGTACTTCATGATCAGCTCGCCCTTGTGGATGTCCCGCACGGCGATCTTGTGGCCGAAGGGCACGTCGCCGATGACGTGCACCTTTTCGCTGTCGCCCCGCTTGTCGCGGATCTCCACCTCGGTGCCGTCCACGATGCCGTCGGCGAAGATGGTGGCAACGTTGTCTTTGTCGCTGACTTTCAGCGCAAGTTTCAGATCCATAGCTGTTCTCCTTTGCTCAATTCAGCCTTTCACGGCCATCACGCTCACGCCGTCGGGGATAACGACGACGCTGGCGTCCTTGCCCTTGATGCCATAGGCGATCTCCAGCGCCTCGTCCGGGGTGGAGGCGGGGATCATGTTGGCCTTGCGCACCTCTTCGGGGTCCAGGTACGTGGTGACCAGGATCACCTTGTGGTGACGCAGGATGCGGGAGTAGATCTGGGGGCACCACTGCTCGGAGATGGTCTCCTTGGGCGGGATCTTGGACAGATAGCTGTCGATCTCGTCCACGGTGCCCAGGGTGATCAGCCGCTCGAAGTTGGTGCCGCCCATGCCGTCGCAGCAGGAGCAGCACATGATGATCACGCCGTCCTCACCGGCGCAGGCCTCGGCGGTGGCAACCGCCTTGGGGCTCTGGTAGAGGTTCTGGTCCAGCGGATAGCCGCCGTTGGAGGTGATGACGATGTCGCCCTCGATGCTGGGGCACTGGCTCTGCTCGCGGATGAACTGCACGCCGGCGGCGTGAGCTTCTTCCAGATCGCCCGCCCAGGCGGCCACGACCTTCTTCTCACCGTCCAGCGCCACGTTCATGATGAACTGCACGTTCACCGCGCGGGCGGCGCAGACCATGTCTTTGTGGATGGGGTTGCCCTCCAGCACGCCGGTGACCGAGTGGGGATCGGCGATGGCCTTGTAGCTGTGGTTCTCGTTGACGGTGGCGGCGTTGCAGATGCCGGGCAGGATGCTCTTGCGCCCGCCGGAGAAGCCGGCGAAGAAGTGAGGCTCGATGAAGCCCTCGCAGATCAGCAGGTCGCAGTCCACGGCGATCTTGTTGCAGAAGAACTCGGCGCCGCTGGGCAGGTCGCACACCTTGACGAAGTCGTTCGGCTCAAAGGCGTTGTTCACGGCGATCTTCTCGTTGTCCACGATGGCGTCGCCGAACATGCGCCGCTGCTCCTCCTCGGTGGTGGGCCGGTGCAGGCCGGTGGCGATGAGGATGGTGATGTCCGCGTCCGGGTTGCCGGCGCGGATCTCCGCCAGCAGGATGGGCAGGGTCAGCTTGCTGGGCACCGCGCGGGTGTGGTCGCTGGTGACCAGGGTGACCTTCTTCTTGCCCACGGCCAGCTCCCGCAGGGTCTTGGAGCCGATGGGATGCGCCAGGGCGTCCTTCACCAGTTCCGCCTCGCTCTTCGCGGGCTTGTAGTCGTGCATCTTCGCGGTGACGACCGCCTTCAGATTGGCCTCGTCCACATGCAGGTCCAACGTGGAGGTGTAGTAAGGAATTTTGATGGTTTTCATCGTTTTCCTCCTTCTTTCACATGCAAAAAAAATATTATGTTGGGAAGTTTTTCGCAAATTGCATTTTGTATACAATTTTCGCTCCGACACCCTAACTTTAACCCCTGATTTGTCATATGTCAACAATTTTTCACAAATTTTAGCATTTTGACCATGGGAATCGTGCAATTTCACAATGCATTATATGAACGAATCGTGAATAAAAGAACAAGCGGCGGAGCCAGTGCTCCGCCGCTTGGGGCCGGATATTTTTTCGTTTGTGAGTGAATTAAATTTCACGCTTGAGCAACAGCACCGCCACGTCGTTCACGTTGGTGCCGGTGGGACCGGTCATCACAAGGCCGTCCACCTTTTGCAGCGCGTGGTAGGCGTCGTTGTTTTTCAGGACCTCGAAGATGTCCACGCCCTGCTCCTTCAAACGGGAGGCGGTGGTGTAGTCCACATAGCCGCCGGCGGCGTCGGTGGGGCCGTCGGTGCCGTCGGACCCGACGCTGAACACCGCCGCGCCGGAAAGGCCGGCGATGCCCTGAGCCGCGCCCAGCGCCAGCTCCTGGTTGCGGCCGCCCTTGCCCGTGCCGGTGAGGTGGACCACCGTCTCGCCGCCGGCGATGAAGGCCAGGGAGTGGTCGGCCTCGGAATGGGTGCGGGCGATGGCGCCCAGGAAGGCGCCGGCTTCCCGTGCCTCGCAGGCAAGGCAGTCGGTGAGGACCACCGGCTCGTAGCCCAGCTTCTGGCAGGCAGCCTTTGCGGCGGCGCACAGCTGCCGCACGCTGCCGGTGATCCTGGTGGTCACATTGTCCAGCTGCTTCGGGGTCTCCACCTCCATCAGCCCCAGGGCCGACTCGCTCATCTTAAGGCCGTATTTCGCGATGATGGCCTTGGCGTCGGCGGCGGTGGAGGAATCGGGATAGGCGGGGCCGGAGGCGATCATGTCCAGCGGGTCGCCCAGAATGTCGGACAGGACGATGCTGTACACCTGGGCCGGGGCGCAGATCTGGGCAAACTTGCCGCCCTTCACCGCAGAAAGGCGCTTGCGCAGGGTGTTGATCTCCACGATGTCCGCCCCGCAGGCCAGCAGCTGCTTGGTGATGTCCGCCAGCTCCTCGCCGCTGACCAGCGTCTTTTCAAACAGAGCCGAGCCGCCGCCGGAGACCAGGAACAGCACCGTGTCCTCGGCGGTGAGGTCCTTCACCAGGTCGATGGCCGCCTGCGCGCCCCGGAAGCTGTTTTCGTCCGGCACGGGATGGCCGGCCTCCCAGATGTCGAAATTGGCGATGGGGCCCATGCTGTGGCCGTATTTGGTCACCACAACGCCCGCCTCGATGCGGCTGCCCAACAGGTCGCTGGCGGTCTTTGCCATCTGCCATGCCGCCTTGCCCGCGGCCACCAGCCGCACCCGGCCGCCGCTGAAGGTGTGCCCTTCCAGCGCCTTTTTCACCGCGTTGTCAGGCAGAGCGGCTTCCAGCGCCGCCTTGATGATCTTGTCCGCGTCTTCGCGCAATGTGGCCATAGATTTCTTCCTCCTTCGCTGCCTCAGGCCGGCGGGACCGGCCCGGGATTGTATACAAAACCCATTGTTAGTTCATTATTAGCACGATTTGCCCCGGGACGCAACTGGCGTTTTTCATAAGATTTTTGGGCAAAAATCTCCACTATGCAAAAAAAGCAGGGCATGCGGCGCATGCCCTGCTTTTGGCAGTTTTTACTGTTCGGGGCCGTATTTGGGTGCGGGTCTCTCCCCCGCCGCCGCTGTGCCGGGGGCCTGCGCCGGGGGCGCGGGCGGCGGCTGGATGGGCTTTTGGGGCCGGCGGCGGCGCGCCGCGCGCAGGATGGCGAACACCGCCAGCACGATGACCGCCAGCACCAGCAGCACCGGCAGCAGGTAGATGAAGCCGATGACCACGTCCTGCACGCCGTTCGCAAAGTTGTGCCAGCTCTCCTTGAAGGCGGTGACGGCCCGGGAGCCGAAGTTGTTGCTCACGGGGGTGAGCAGGCGCACCTCGTTCAGCGAAACGTCCACGGTGGAGTAGGTCAGCAGGCTGTCGTACACCCGCTGCTGGCCGGTGTAACTCTCAATTTCATAGCGCACCTGGGCCAGCTGCTCCTCGATGGCCAAAAGGTCCGCCAGGTCCCCCGCCTGCTGGGCCAGCTCCAGGAGGCGGGCCTCCTGGGTGCGCAGGCTCTCCAGCCGCGCCTCCAGGTCCACATAGTCGGCGGTGACGTCCTCGGTGGTCTCGCTCTTGTAGGTCACGCTGCCCGCGGCGGCCGCGTCGTTGAGAAAGTCGGCGTAGCTGTCGCTGGGGACCCGGAAGGTGTATCGCACCCAGCGGCTGCCGTTCTCGGCGCTGCCGCCCTCGTCGCTGCTCTGCACCCAGGCGCCGGCGCCGGAGGCGGCCTCCAGCAGTTTGTCGCGGGTGGCGTCGAACTCCTCGGTCTCCATCTCCAGCGAGGCGTTGTAGATGATCTTGCGCCCGTCATTGGGGGAAAGGCGGTCGGCCTCGGTGCCGGAAAGGCCCGCGTCGGCGGTCTCTTCACTCACGGCGTAGTCCATGCCGTTCTCATAGGTCTCCGGCGAAGCGGCGGCGGTGGTGCCGCCGGAGCCCGCCCCGCATCCGGTCAGCAGCCCGGCGGCCAGCGCCAGCGCCAGCAAAAGGCTGGTTGCTCGTTTCATGGTGGTCCCTCCTTTTTTGTGCCTGTGTGCCCCGGCCGCGCGGCCGCGGGCGTCTCTGCTTTTTAAACGAAACGGCGGCGGCAATTATTGCGCCTGCCCTTTAAATACAGTATAATGGACGAGGACGCGCCGGCGCAACAGCCCGGCGCAAAGCAACGCAAGCAAAGGATGTGTGCCGATGAATTTCATGGTAGGTCAGAGCGGCGGCCCCACCGCCGTCATCAACGCCAGCCTCGCCGGCGTGTTTGAGACCGCCCGCAGCAGCGGCGCGGTGCGGGTGCTGGGCATGCAGCACGGCATCGAGGGGCTTTTGAAGGGACAGGTCGCGGACCTGACCCGCCTGTTCGACAGCGATCTGAAGATCGAGCTGCTCAAGCGCACCCCTTCCTCCTATCTGGGCAGCTGCCGCTACAAGCTGCCCGCGCCGGTGGCGGGGGACGAGGTGTACGAAACGCTGTTTGAGCTGTTCGCCCGCTATCATGTGGACGCGGTGCTCTACATCGGCGGCAACGACAGCATGGACACCATCGCCAAGCTCTCCGCCTACGGCGAGGCCATCGGCAGCCCCATCCGCTTTGTGGGCGTGCCCAAGACCATCGACAACGACCTGGTCTGTACCGACCACACCCCGGGCTTCGGCTCGGCGGCGAAGTACATCGCCACCATCATGAAGGAGGTCATCCGCGACTCCAACGCCTACGACCTGCGCAGCGTGACGGTGGCGGAGATCATGGGCCGCCACGCCGGCTGGCTGGCTGGCGCGGCCAGCCTTGCCAAAGGGGACGACTGCGACGGGCCGGACCTCATCCTGATGCCGGAAGTGCCCTTTGACCCCAAGCTGTTCCTGCGGCGGGTGGACCGGCTGCAAAAGCAGAAGGAGAACGTCATCATCGCCGCCAGCGAGGGCGTGAAGGACCGGGAAGGCCGCTTCTTGTGCGATCTCGCGGGCGACGGCGGCACGCTGGACGCCTTTGGCCACAAGGCCATGCTCTCGGGCACCAGCCGGTATCTGGCGGGGCTCATCCAGAGCGAGCTGGGCTGCAAGAGCCGGGCCATCGAGCTCTCCACCCTGCAGCGGTGCGCCGGGCATCTGGCCAGCCGCACCGACATCAGCGAGGCCTACCGGGCCGGCGGCGCGGCGGTGCAGGCGGCGCTGGAGGGCCGCACCGGCTGCATGGCCGCCCTCAAGCGGCTGAGCGACCAGCCCTATCTGTGCGGCACCGAGCTGGTGGACGTGCAGAAGGTGGCCAACGCGGAAAAGACCGTGCCGCTGGAGTGGATCGAGCCGGACGGCATGCATGTGAACGCCGCCTTTGAGGCCTATGCCCGGCCGCTGATCCAGGGCGAATTGACCCCCATGTTCGTGAACGGCGTACCCCGGCACATCACCCTTTAAAAGACAAACGGCCGCCCCGGCGGAAGGGACTTTCCTTCCCCGGGGCGGCCTTTTTGTGTTTTTTCAAAGCTCCCGCAGGGCGATGTGGCTGCCCCGGGGGGTCTTGGTGACCAGCACCTGTTTTTCCAGCCGCTGGCGCAGCTCGGCCACATGGCTGATAACGCCCACCAGCCGCTTGCCGTCGGCAAGGGTCTGCAGGGTGGCGATGGCGTTTTCCAGGCTGTCGGCATCCAGGCTGCCGAAGCCCTCGTCCACGAAAAGGGTGTCGATCTGCACCCCGCCGGCGTACTGCTGGATGGCGTCCGAGAGGCCCAGGGCCAGCGCCAGCGCCGCCTGGAAGGTCTCGCCGCCGGACAGCGAGCGCACGCTGCGCCGCTTGCCGGTGTAGTTGTCCAGCACGTCCAGGTCCAGGGCGCTCTGGCCCCGGCTTTGGGCCGCGCCGTGGCAGAGCAGCTGGTACTGGCCGCCGGTCATGAAGGCCAGCCGCCGGTTGGCGGCGGCCACCGCGCTCTCGAAGTAGGCCACCAGCACATACTGCTCGAACTGCTGTTTGCCAAGGCCCCCGGTGAGGGTGCCGCCGGCGGTGCGGTGGAGATTGTCGGCCACGCGGGCCCGGCGGCGGGCGGTGTCTGCCTGCTTTGCCAGCGTCTTCACCCGGACGGCCGCGTCCCGGTTGGCCGAGAGGCGGGCGTTGAGGGCCCGCCAGCGGTCTTGCAGGGCGGTGCGCCGGATGTTCACATCCGCCAGTGCGGCGGCCAGGGCCTGCTCTTCGGCGGGGTCGGCGGCCCGGGTCAGGTCCTCTTTGCGCTGCTGCGCCAGGGTGCGGGCCGCGGCCAGCTGCTCGCTGAACCCGCTCCAGGCTTTCTCCCCTTCTTTCACCCGGTCGGAGAGGTCCTGCGCTTTCCTGCGCAGTCCGTCCAGCGCCCGCCGGGCCTCGGCCTCGCTGGCGAAGGGCAGGCTGGTCCCCAGCTCCTCTTCCAGGGTGCGGGCGGCGGCCAGCTGCGCCGAGCACCCGGCGCTTTCTTCCGCCCGCTGTTCCTGCATTTTGCGGCAGGCCTCCAGCTTCTGCTGGCATCGGGGCAGGTCCTGTTCCGCCTTCTCCCCCGCCTCGGCGGCCGTTCGGGCGGCTTTGGCCTGGGCCTCGGCCTCGGCGCGGGCGGCTTCGCCTTTCGCCTTTGCCTCTTTCAGCGCGAGGGCAGCCTCCCGGGGCGCGTCGGGGGCCTGCCCGCCCCACTGGGTCAGGGCCGCGGCGGCCAGCCGCAGAAATTCCTCCCGGGCGGCCTCATCGGCCGCCTGGGCCGCGCCGCTGGCCTCGGCGGTCTTTTGGTATTCCGTGTGCAGTTTTTCCAGTTCTTTTTTTGCCGCCTGCAGGCTGGCCCGGTCGGGCGCGCCCTGGGCCTGCTTTGCGGGGGCGGGATGGTGCAGACTGCCGCACACCGGGCAGGGGGCGTTCTCGGTCAGGCCGGCGGCCAGCAGGCCCGCCTGCCCCTGCCAGAACAGGGCCTCGGCGGCGTCATACTCGCCCTTGGCCCGGGCGTATTCCCCCTGGGCGGCGGCGAAGGCGGCGGCCGCGTCCCGGGCGGTCTGCTGCACGCCCCGCAGGCGGCGGGCGGCGTCCAGCGCCGTGCCGGTCTGGGCAAGGCGAACATCCAGCGCGTCCCGGGCGGCTTCGGCGGCGGCCTGCCGCTGGCGGGCCTCCTGGGCCCCCTTGGCCTGTTCGCCAAGGCGGGCGCTCTCCTCTTCCAGCCGCTTTTGCTCTTCGGCGGCGGCGCGGCGGTCCGCTTCGCAACGGTCCAGTTTTTCTTCCAGCTGTTTTCGCAGGGCGCGCTGTTCCTCCCGGCGCTGGTAGGCGGGCAGCTGAGTCTCCTGCTGGCGGGCCTGCAATTCCGTCTGTTCCAGCGCGGCGCGCACTTCGCCGAGGGCGGCGTGGCGCTCTTCTTGTTCCTGCTGCTGCCCTTCCAGTTCCGCCAGTTTCCTGGCGGCTTCGGCGGCAGCGGCGTGGAGGGCGGCGGCCTGCCGGACGGCCTCCAGCTTGGCGGCGGCCGTCTCGGCCTCTGCGTCCAGGGTCTTGCTCTGGGCTTCGGCGGCGGCGCAGGCGGCCTCGTCGGCGGTGCAGAGGGCCGCGGCCTGGGCCAGCACCTCGTCGCAGCGCCAGACGGCGGCCTCATCGGCCAGGACGTCCCGCAGGGGTCGGGCCGCCGCGTCCTCTTCGGGCAGCTTGAAGGCGGCGAAGGCCTGCCGCAGGGCGGCATCCTGCTGTTCCACAGCGCGGGCGGCCTCGGTGGCGGCGGCGCGCAGCTTGTCCTGCACGGCGCGGCAGCCGGCGGTGCCGAAGATCTGCCGCAGCACGGCGCTGCGCCGCTCGCCCGGGGCGTTGAGCAGCTCGGTGAACTGGCCCTGGGCGATCATGGCGATCTGGCGGAACTGCTCGCCGTCCATGCCCAGCAGCTCCCGGATGGCCGCGTCCACCTCCCCCACCTTTTCCACCGGCGGGCGGCCCGGCGCGAGGAAGAGGGCGGTGGCCGCCTGGGTCACCTGCCCCTCGCCCCGCTTTTTGGGCCGCTGGTACTGGGGGGTGCGGCGCACGGTGTACTCTTTGCCCCGGTGCAGGAAGGTCAGTTCCACAAAGGTCTCCCGGTCGGGCTCGGCGTAGTCGCTGCGCACGGTGTCAAGGCTGCGCACCCCGCCGGAAAGCTGGCCGAACAAGGCATAGCTGATGGCGTCAAACAGGGTGGTCTTGCCCGCCCCGGTGTCGCCGGTGACGAGGAACAGCCCGCTGGAGCCCAGTTTGTCCAGTTCCAGCGTCTCCTCCCCGGCGTAGGGGCCGAAGGCCGAAAGGCGCAGATGCAAAGGTCTCATCCTTCCGCCTCCTCTCCCAGCACGTCGTTCAGAAAGGCTTTTTCTTCGTCATCCAGTTCCCTGCCGTGGACGCTCTGATAAAATTCCTCGAACAGCTGCCGGGGCGTGCGCATGGCGATCTCGCGCAGGGCGGGCGCGTCGGCCGCAGGAGCATCCGGCAGAACGAACTCCAGCCGCACCAGATTGGGGTAGACGCTGCGCAGCCGGGCGGCGGGATCCAGCGGCGGCGTTTTGTCGGTGAGGCGGGCATAGATGTAATCATTGCTGGGCACGGCGCTTTGCAGCAGGGCTTCCAGCGGGCCCTGCACCCGGCGCAGGGGGCGCAGGGGCGACAGGGGCACCTGCTTCGTGCTCACCTGCCCCTTGGGGCCCACGTCCACCACCGTGACGCTCTTCTGGCCCAGCGCCTCGCTGACGGAATAGGCCAGGGGCGAGCCGCAGTAGCGGACCTCTTCCCGGCCCACCTGCTGGGCGGCGTGGATGTGGCCCAGGGCCACATAGTCGAAAAGGTCAAAGGCGGAAGCGTCCACATTGTCCAGGGTGCCCAGGTTCAAAAGTTCCGAGCCGCTGGCGGCGGGCGAAGCGGACCCGGCGGTGACGAACTGGTGGGCGATGAGGATGTTCCGCCCGCCCGCGTCCGGGGCGGCGGCGCGCACCAGGGCGGCCGCCGCGTCGGTGTAATTTTCGATGGCTTCGTCCGGCAAAAAGGCGCGCACCGCCGCCGGGCGCACAAAGGGCAGGGCCCAGATGGTGAGGGGGCCGTGCTCGTCTTGGGTCTCAAAGCGTTCCATCCGCCCGGAGAACACCGAGGCCAGATGCACCCCGCTGGGCTCCAGCAGCCGCCCACCGAAGGCAAGGCGCTCGGCCGAGTCGTGGTTGCCGCTGATGGCCCACACCGGCAGATGGTTCTCGCACAGGGCGGTGAGGAAGTGGTCCCACAGGTTCACCGCGCCCACGCCGGGCACGCCCTTGTCGTAGACGTCGCCCGCCACCAGCACTCCCTGCACCCCTTCGGAGAGGGCGATGGAGACGATCTGGTCCAGGATATATTTCTGGTCCTCAAAGAGGTCGGCCTCGCACAGGCGGCGGCCCAGGTGCAAATCGGAGAGATGAAGCAGCCGCACGGCGCTTGCCTCCTTTCAAATTCAGAACATCCAGCTGGGCAGGATGCGCAGGGCGTTCACATAAGACTCGGCCACCGGCAGCCCGCTGATGACCGGGTAGTAGCAAACGAAGAACAGGCCCGCCGCCACCGCAAGGCCGATGCACAGGCCCTTGACCAGCGCCGGGCGGTGCCCGTAAAAATGCGCCGCAACCAGCGCCAGAGCCGTCACCGCGAACCACAGGCTGGGGAAATAGTGGTAGAGGAAGGTGCAGCGGCTCACCAGCACCCAGGGCAGGAACTGGGCCAGGAACAGTACCGACACAGCGCCGGTGGCCCCACTGCCTTTGCCGGAAAGCTGCCGCCAGCCGCACCAGCCCAGGCCCCCCAGCGCCGCCAGCCACAGCGGCAGGTTGCCCAAAGCGGCGATGGTGCCCCGCATGCCCTCCGGCAGGCCGGAGGCAAGATAGTACCACACCGGGCGCGTGCTGACCGGCCAGGTGTACCAGCGGGACTCATAGGGATGGGTGGCCTCCAGGCCGCTGTGGTAGCGGTACATGTTCACCTGGCACTGCCACCACTCGGCGAGGGAGAAGCCGCCCTCCCGCCAGAAGTAGGGGATATAGCTTGCGAAGTAGATGATGAGGGGCAGCGCCACGAAGAAGACGATGCCGCCGCAGAAGGCGGTGGCCGCCTCCTGTTTGAGGCGGGGCGGCTTCTGCTTTGCCCGCTGCCACAAAACGCCGAAGTAGAGCACCGCCAGCCCCGCGCCGGCGTAGATGCCGGTCCACTTGCTGGCAGCGCCCAGGCCAAAGGCAAGGCCCGCCAGCGCCATGGGCAGAACGCTTTGCTCCACCCCTTTTTCCAGCACGCTCTGGCAGTACCAGACCATGAAATAAGCGGCCAGCAGGATGAAGAAGGTGCCGTAGATGTCGATGGTGGCGATGCGGCTCTGGGTAAAGCGCAGGGTGTCGAAGGCCGCCAGCACCGCCGCGAAGAGGGCGAAGGCGGGCTTGCGGCACAGGCGGCGCACAAAGAGATAGAGCACCGGCACCAGCGCCACGCCGAAGACCGCCCCGGCCACGCGCCAGCCGAAGCCGGTCATGCCGAAGAGGGCCACTCCCAGCATGATGAACACCTTGCCCAGCGGCGGGTGGGTGGTCTCGTAGACCGGCATGCCGTGGAGATGCTCATAGGCGGTGCGGCCGTGGTAGATCTCGTCGAAATACATGCTGTTTTTGTAGCTGATGGAATCAGGCACCAGCTGCTGCTCGTCAAAGAGGGCGCTGTCGGAAGAAACGGCCACCTGCGCGCCGTTCTCGTCCCGGAAGGCGGCCTCCATCACCTCGGCGTTGTTCACCATGAGGGTGAGCGGCCCTTCAGCGGGGGCGGAGAGGCCCACTTTCAGCCACTGGAACACCGTGCTGCCGCTCAGCTCCACGCCGGCCAGCTGGTTGCCCGCCTCGTCGTACACGGTGAGGCTGCCGCCCCAGCTGACGCCGGGATAGACCCAGAGTTCCGTTGCGCCAAAGGCCAGCTCCACGTCCACCTGAGTGGTCACGCCGTCGCTGTCCAGCGGGTTCTGGGGGGCGGTGAAGTCTCCCAAATTCCACAAGCTCACCACCGCCACCGCCAGGGTGAGCAGGGCCAGGGTGAGGCGCTCTTTGCGGGTCCAGGCCGGCTGGGGCGCGGGCACGGCGGGTGCGGCGGGCGCGGCGAGGGCATACTCCCGCACCGCTTCGCCCCGGCACAACGCAAAGACGGCCCAGGCCAGCAGGGCAAAGCCCGCCGCCTCCACGGCGCTGACGGCGCGGATCATCACCACCGCCGCGGCGCTGGAGAGGAACTGGTCCTCGGTGCCGTTGCTGGTGAGCACCATGGCAAGGTTCACCAGAGAGGAAAGGCTGAGCAGGCCGAAGGCGCCCAGCAGCCGCTTGTCGCCCCAGCGGGCGGCGGCGGCCAGCACCAGCAGCAGCGCGGGGATGATGTACCGCTCGTGCATGCGGTGGCTCAGGGTGAACACCGCCACCCCGTAGAAGGCGGCCAGCAGCAGGGGCGAAAAGCACCCGGCCTTCCAGCTGCGCCAGGAGAGACAGACAAGGGCCGCCGTGGCGAGAACGATGCCCGCCGCGCCCAGCATCTGCCAGGTGACGGGGCCCAAAATGGGCGCGTCCTGGGGCTGCCAGTTGGCCCCGAAGAGGGTGAGCAGATTGTAGCCGTTGACGCTGGCGTAGGGGTAGCTGGAGGCGGTGGAGGTGTATTTCTCCCACAGCCAGCCGGCGTCCTGGCTGCCCCAGAAGGGCAGCGCGCAGGCCAGCACCGCCGCCAGCGCCAGCGCGGCCCCCGCCGCGCCCCGGCCAAGGGCGGTCAGGGCGGGCCGCCGCTGCCGTGCCGCCAGCAGCGGGGCCAGAAAGGCCGCGGCCAGCACCGGCCCGAAGAGCAGGGCCTGGGGCTTCACCGCCAGGGCAAAACCGTAGAGCACCGCGGCCGGCAGCCACTTTTTCTCCTCAAGGAGCAAAAAGGCGGCGACGAGCAGAAGGCAGAACACGCCGTCCACCTGTTTCCAGACGGCGGTGTCGTACAAAAGGGCCGGGCAGAAGGCGGCAAAGGCCGCAAAGCGCAGCGCCCTTTGCTCGCCGAAGCGCCGCCGGGCAATGGACCAGAGGAGGGCCGAAAGGCCCAGATCGCACAGGATGGGCACAACGCAGATCAAAAAGCCCATCGCTTTGCCGCCCGCTTCCAGCTCCAGGGCGCGGGCGATGAGGCCCACCGGCCAGAGCAGCAGCATGTAGCCGGGGGGATAGTCGGCAAAGTAGTCCGGGGCATAGAATTCGCCCGGCCCGTTTTCGGCCAGGCGCAGCGCCCAGGCGGAAAAACAGGCCACATCGCTGGAATAGCCCTCGCTCACAAGGGCGAGGCCGCAGCGCACCGCCAGCGCCGCCAGCAGCACCGCCGCCAGCGGCAGCCACCGGGCGCGGCGGGCCGAAGAAAAAGCAGAAGGTCTGGGCATAGCGGGTCCTCTCAGAAAACAAAATCAAACGGGCCGCGGGGGGCTGTCGGCTAAAAACAGCGTTCCTCGCGGCCCGTGCCGGTCAAAAGGGATGCGCGCGGCTCAGGCGCGGGTCACCTTGGGGCCCTGGGGAGTGTCCTCCACCACATAGCCCATCTCGGTGATCTTGGCGCGCAGGGCGTCGGCGGTGGGCCAGTCCTTGGCCTTCTTGGCCTCGGCGCGCTGGTTCACCAGGTCCATCACCTCGGCGGGGATCTCGTCGGTCTTGCGGTTGTAGAGCAGGCCCAGCACACCGGTGAGCTCGTCGAAGGTGGTGGCGGCGGCCTTCAGCGCGTCAACGCTGGCGTCCGCGCCCAGGGTGTTGATGTCCTTCACCAACTCGAACACGGCGGCCAGCGCGTCGGGAGTGTTCAGGTCGTCGTCCATGGCGGTGTTGAACTTCACCTTCGCGGCGGCGGCCTTCTCCGCCAGCAGGTTGCTCTCGCCCTTCGCGTTCTTGATGAGGAAGTCCAGGTTGTCGCGGCAGGTGTACAGACGCTCCAGGCTGGCCTTACAGCTGTTCAACAGCTCCACGGTGTAGTTCAGGGGCATGCGGTAGCCGGCGGTGAGCAGGAAGTAGCGGATGGGCTCGTAGCCAAACACTTCGGCGATCTCGCGCACGGTGAAGAAGTTGTTGGCGCTCTTGCTCATCTTGTGGTTGTCGATGTTCAAAAAGCCGTTGTGCATCCAGTAGCGGCTGAAGGTGCAGCCGTTGGCGCACTCGGACTGGGCGATCTCGTTCTCGTGGTGGGGGAAGATCAGGTCCTGGCCGCCGCAGTGCAGGTCGATGGTCTTGCCCAGGTGCTTGCGGGCCATGGCGCTGCACTCGATGTGCCAGCCGGGACGGCCCGGGCCGTAGGGGCTGGGCCAGGCGGGCTCGCCGGGCTTGGCGGCCTTCCAGACGGCGAAGTCGGCGGGGTCCTCTTTCAGGTCGTCGTCCATCTGGCTGCGCAGCTCGCGGTTGCCGCTCTCCAGCTCTTCCAGGTTCAGGTGGCTGAGCTTGCCGTACTCCTTGAAGGCGCGGGTGCGGAAGTAGACGTCGCCGTTCTTGGCCACGTAGCCGTAGCCCTTGTCCAGGATGTCCTTGACGATGTCCAGAATTTCCTCGATGTGCTCGGTGGCGCGGGGGCGCACGGTGGGGGTCTTGGCGTTCAGGCCGTCGCTGTCCTTGATGAACTCGGCCTCGAACTTCTCGGCGACCTCTTTCATGCTGCAGCCCTGCTCCTGGGCCTTTTTGATGAGCTTGTCGTCGATGTCGGTGATGTTGGAGACAAAGTAGACCTTGTTGCCCCGGTACTCAAGATACCGGCGCAGGGTGTCGAACACCACCACGGGACGGGCGTTGCCGATGTGGATGTAGTTGTAGACGGTGGGGCCGCAGACGTAAATGCGGTACTCCCCCGGCGTTTGGGGGATAAACTCCTCTTTTTTGCGGGTCAGCGTATTGTAGATCTGCATACTGCACGCTCCTTTTAACGCGCCGGCGGCGGGATATGGGCCCGCCGGGGCGCAGTATGTTCATTTTTATCATTATACCCAAAAATGCCACCGGGCGCAACAAGGCCACACAGAAAACCCACACTTTTTGCCATAATACAAAAAGCGCGGCGGGCTTTTTGCCCGCCGCTTGGCGCAGTTTTTCAAAGCCAGCGCTTGAGTTTGGCCAGCAGGATGGCCCCCAGGGTGGCAAGGCCCGCCACGCCCAGCACGATCCAGAAGCCGAAGGGGCTGCCCTCGAAGGGAACGGGCACGTTCATGCCCCACAGGCTGGACACGATGGTGGGCACCGTGAGGATGATGGTGACCGAAGCCAGCAGCTTCATGACGATGTTCAGGTTGTTGGAGATCACCGAGGCGAAGGCGTCCATGGTGCCGGACAAGATGTCCCGGTAGATGCCGCTCATCTCCATGGCCTGCTTGTTTTCCACGATGACGTCCTCCAGAAGGTCGGTGTCTTCGGGGAAGTCCTTCACAAAGTCCATGCGCAGCAGCTTTTCCAGCACCAGCTCGTTGCTCTTCAAAGAGGTGGAGAAGTAGACAAGGCTCTTCTCCAGGCCCAGCATCTGGATGAGCTCCTTGTTCTTCATGCTGATGTGCAGCTCGTTCTCCACGCGGGTGCTGGCCTTGTCCACCTGGCGCAGGTAGAACAGGAACAGGCTGGCGTTGCGGTAAAGCATCTGCAGCGCCAGGCGCTTGAACTTCTTGGTGCTGCAGCCCTTCACCAGGCCCTCCATGAAGGCGCGGGGCAGCGCCGTCTCCCGCAGGCAGACGGTGATGACGTTCTGGGGGGTGAGCACGATGCCGAAGGGGATGGTGGAGTAAACGAAGGTGTGGCCCTCGGTCTGCACCAGAGGCGTGTCCACCAGGATCATGGTGCAGGGGGTGCCGTCTTCGTCCTCCACCTCGATACGGCTTCGCTCCTCTTCGTCGAGGGCGGCGCGCACAAGGTCGGGGTCCACATGGAGCTGGGCGCACACACGCCCGATCTCCTTCTCGTTGGGGTCGCACAGGTGGATCCACGCGCCGGGGCAGATCTGATCCTGCTCCAGCATGCGGCCACCGTCGCTGAGGTAAATCGTGATCATAATTTTACACCTGCTTTCTTCCTGGCGGCGCACAAAGCCCGCCCCGCGCAGGTGTCAGCGCACGGGGAACAGAAAGGCAGAAGCGCCGCATATGAAGGTCTTACACGTTCGACTACCGGGGTCGCCGTCCATGCCTTTCATCTCCTTGTTCGCAAAAAATTCGGGGCGGTCACGCCCTTTCTAAGTGTATGTCCTGCGCCGGGGGTTTGTCAAGCGCCTGGGGCGAAAAAACCTTGTAAAAAAACGCCCCCGCCCGGCTTTGGCCGGACAGGGGCGAAACACCTGTTATCTGTTTGCAAAAGGGGCGCGGCAGGCTTTAGCCCACAACGTAGACGTTCACCTGCTGCACGCCGTTCATCAGCGCCTCGCTGTAAGTCTCGTAGAACAGGTCCACAAGGCAGCTGCCGTTGAGCAGCGCGCCGCCGGTGTCGGTGGCGATGGCGTAGCCGTAGACAAATTTGCCGTCGGTGCTGGTGATATAGAGTTTGGTGCCGTAGGGGATGAGGTTGGGGTTCACGGCCACGGTGCCGTAGCCCAGGCCCAAGCCGGAAGCGCCCCGGCCGCGGCTGGCGGAATAGCCGGTGGCACGGCCGGTGTAGACGGCGGTGTAGCTGGAGGGCACGCCGTTCACCACCTCGGGGCCGGCAAGATCGCTCACCGGCGCGCCGGCCTTGTAGGCCTTGATGATGGTGTTCACGGGGGCCTCGGTCATCACCACGCTCACCACCTGGCTGGACTCCACCTCGCCGTCCACGATGCGCAGGCGGTGGGTGATCTCGTTGGTGCCTTCCCTGCCCTGCTGCACCGTCATGGTGCGGCTCTTGTTGCGGTAGAACAGGCTGGTGTAGACGTATTCGGTCTCGTAGGGGATGCTCTCATAGGTCACGGTGTCCTGGTATTCCACCCGGTGCACCGTGATGGGTTCGTCCTCGCTGACGACAGTGTGCAGGCTGGGCTCGGTGTAGTCGTGCTCGCCCAGCTCGATGCCGCAGGCGGCCAATGCCTCGGCCACCGTGCCGCCCGCCAGCTTGGTGACGTGTTCCTCGCCGTCGGCGTGGACGGTGATGGGCACCGCCCGCTGGATGCTCAGGCTGGCGAGGTTGCCGTTGAAGGCGGTGAAGTAGACGCTGTCTTCCTCCTCGGCCACGATGCCGGAGAGGTCCATCAGCTCCTCGGGGTCCTCCACCCGGGTGATCAGCATGCGGCTGGCGCCGTGGGAGTCGGACACATAGACGATATTCAGTGTGGAAAAAAGCGCAAACAGGGTCAGTGACAGGCAGCACAGGGTGAGCAGGATGACGTAGCACTTGGCCGGGATGGCCAGAATCCGCCGCCGCAGATGTTCTGTGAATTTTGTCATAAACACTCCTAA
This sequence comes from Candidatus Allofournierella excrementavium, assembly GCF_048526665.1. Lineage (NCBI taxonomy): Bacteria > Bacillati > Bacillota > Clostridia > Eubacteriales > Oscillospiraceae > Allofournierella > Candidatus Allofournierella excrementavium. The sequence goes on along the minus strand of NZ_DBGFPE010000016.1, from coordinate 18,707 downwards.
CGTTCCATGTTGTAGGGCATTCGATGCAGCCGAAACATGGGCACGGCCGCGCCCTTCCTTGCAGTGCGCCCGCCTTGCGCCGCTCCCCTGCGGCGCATCGGGCACTTGAGGCATTGTAGCAAATGCCCGCCGCCGCGTCAAACCCCCTCGGCGGGCGGTTTTGGGGCAAATTGGCCGTGTTTTGGCGTTTTGCAAAAAACATGCACGTGTTGCTCTCTATCCCGACCTGTGGCTCGCAATCGCTCCCGTTTACTTCGATTTTTGCCCGGATTTTTACCGTTTTGTCATTTTTTGACTCCATTCCCGCTTGTGCTTTTTGCCCAAATAAGCGTCTTTTGCTATGTGCATTTTGCATATTCGAAGGGGTTTTTGACGAAAAAAAGAGGCCGCCGCGGCGGCCCCTTCGGTTCACGGGATTTGCGGCAGAGGCCCCTCCTGAAAGCCCTGTTCGGTGAGGTACCAGCAAGAGGAAAAACCGCAGTCTTCCAGCAGGGCTTTCGCCTGTCCAAAGCCGGTGAGCAGGGCGTCGGCGGCGTGGCTGTCGCCGGTGATGCACACCCGCGCTTTTCTGCGGCGCATCTCCTTTAATAAGAAGGCCGCCGGGTAGGGCGCGCTGCGCCAGCCGCGGGAGATGGCCCCGGTGTTCACCTCAAAGAGAACGTCCCGGGAGGCAAGGGCCTCCAGCGCCTCCAGCGCAAGAGTGCGCAGGCGGGGGCTTTCCGGGTCGAAGAAGCGGTTCCCCTCGTTGAACTTGGTCACCAGATCGAAGTGGCCCAGGATGTCACAGCCGGTGCGCGCCGGCGTTTGGGCCAGCAGGCGGTAATACTCCCGCAGAAGGCCCTCCACGCCGCCGCAGCGGTCCGCCAGCCGGGCGAAGGCCTCGGGGCTTTCGTCCACCGCATAAAGCCGCCCGTCCAGCCGCAGGCCGTGGACCGAGCCGATGAGGTAATCGAAGGCCCCTTCGGGCGGGGGACTGAAGAAATCCTGTTCGAGGCCCAAGAACACCTGCATGCGCCCGGCGTACTTTTTGTGCTCGGCCTCCACCGCCGCCCGGCAGGCGGGCAGGTCTGCCGGGGCCATGCACCATTCCTCCCCTTCCAGCGGGGAATGGCCGGAAAAGCCGATGGCCCCAAGGCCGGCGGCAAAGGCTGCGGCGGCCATTTCGGCGGGGGTGTTTTTTCCGTCGCAGAAGGTGGTGTGGGTGTGCAGGTTCTGGGGCTTCATGGGGTCATCTTCTCCTGTTTCACTTTGTGGTCGATGATGTGGCGGGAGGCCAGTTCCTGATAGACATCCTCCACCGAAATGCCCATCTCCACCATCAGCACCATCACGTGGTACATCAAATCGGCAATTTCATAGATGGTCTCGGCCTTATCGCCCCCTTTGGCGGCGACGATGACCTCGGTGGATTCCTCCCCCACCTTTTTCAGTATCTTGTCCAGGCCCTTCCGGAAGAGGTAGGTGGTGTAGGAGCCTTCGGGCAGGGTCTCTTTGCGGCCCTCCAGCAGTTTATAGAGGCCCTTCACGGTGAAGGGCTGGCCTGCCTCGCCGATGTACACCGGCTCAAAAAAGCAGCTCTCGGCGCCGGTGTGGCAGGCGGGGCCGTCCTTGTCCACCGCCACCACCAGAGCGTCCCGGTCGCAGTCGGCGGTGATGGTGCGGATGTGCTGCACGTTGCCGGAGGTCTCCCCCTTGCGCCAGAGGCACCGGCGGGACCGGGACCAAAAGCAGGTGCGGCCTTCGGCCATGCTGATGGCAAGGCTCTCCCGGTTCATGTAGGCCAGGGTGAGCACCTTGCCGTCCGCCGCGTCGGTGACGATGGCGGGGATGAGGCCGTTTTGGTCGAATTTGAGTTCATCCATGGAAATCATCGCATGTTCTCCTTGCTTTGTCAAATGAGGCGCACGGGCACGCCCGCGGCGGCCAGGGCACGTTTCAAATCGGGGATGGCCACCTCGCCGAAGTGGAAGATGGAGGCGGCAAGGCCCGCGTCCACCTTTGGCAGGGCCTTGAAGAGAGTGACAAAATCCTGAACGCCCCCCGCGCCGCCGGAGGCGATGACCGGCACGTCCACCGCGTCGCAGACGGCGGCGAGCATTTCCAGGTCGAAACCCTGTTTCACGCCGTCGGTGTCGATGCTGTTCAGGACTATTTCGCCCGCGCCGTCCGCCACGCCCTTGCGCACCCAGTCGATGGCGTCCAGGCCGGTGTCCTCCCGGCCGCCCTTGGCGAACACATGATAGCGGCCGTCCACCCGCTTCGCGTCCACGCTCAGGACCACGCACTGGTCGCCGTAGCGGCGGGCGGCGGCGGCGATGAGGCCGGGGTCCCGGATGGCCCCGGAGTTGACGCTCACTTTATCCGCGCCGCACTTGAGCACCCGGTCAAAATCCTCCACCGTGTTGATGCCGCCCCCCACCGTGAGGGGGATGAACACGGTGGCGGCCACCTTTGTGAGCACGTCGGTGAAGAGGGCGCGGCCCTCGGCGGAGGCGGTGATGTCGTAGAACACCAGTTCGTCCGCCCCGGAGGCGCTGTAGAAGGCGGCCAGTTCCACCGGGTCGCTCACATCCGCAAGACCCTGGAAGTTGACCCCCTTCACCACCCGGCCGTTCTTCACGTCCAGGCAGGGGATGATGCGCTTTGTGATCATGGCTGCACCTCCCGCACCGCCCGGGCCAGATCCATTTTCTCGGCGTAGTACGCCTTGCCCACGATGGCCCCGTAAAGGCCCATCCCGGCCAGCTTGTTCAGGTCCTCGTTGGAGGAAACGCCCCCCGAGGCGATGATGCCGCAGCCCACCGCCTGCTGCAGCGCCGCCAGCCTTTCGAAGGGCGGGCCGGAGAGGGTGCCGTCGGTGTCGATGTCGGTGAAGATGAGAGTGGCCGCGCCGAGAGATTCCATCCTGCGGGCAAACTCCAGCCAGTCAAGGCCGCTGTCCGCCTGCCAGCCGGCGGTGCGCACGCTTTGGCCCTTCACGTCCAGCCCCACGGCGATACGCTCCGGGCCGAAGCGCTTCACCGCCTCTTGCACAAGGCCGGGGTCGGCCACGGCGGCGGAGCCGATGACCGCACGCCGCACGCCTAACTCAAACACCGCTTCCAGGTCGGCCAGGGTGCGGATGCCGCCCCCCAGCTGCACCGAAAGGCCGGCGGCGGCCACGGCGGCCACGATGGCGCCGTTCTGGCGCGTGCCGCTGCGGGCGCCGTCCAGGTCCACCATGTGCACCCACTGTGCCCCGGCGGCCTGGAAGGCGCGGGCGGTCTCCACCGCGTCGCCGGCCACCGGATGGGCGGTGGAAAACTCGCCCTTCACAAGGCGCACCACCCGGCCGTCTTTTAAATCAATGGCGGGAAAGAGCTTCATCCGCCCACCTCCGTTTCGCAAAAGGCCCGCAGGATGGCAAGGCCCACGCTGCCGCTTTTTTCCGGGTGGAACTGCACCCCCAGCACATTGCCCCGGCCCACCGCGGCGGTGAGGGGCGCGCCGTACTCCGCCGCGGCCAGCACGTAAGGCGCGGGGCTGGCCGCCCAGTAGGAGTGGACGAAGTAGACGCAGTCCCCTTCCTTCGTGTTTTTGAACAGGCCGCAGGCGCGCCCCTCCTGCGTGAGTGCAAGGGCGTTCCAGCCGATGTGGGGCACCTTGAGCCCTTCCGGGATGACCTCCCGGATGGGGCGCACCTCGCCGGGGATAAGGCCGAGGCCTTTGTGCTCGCCGTACTCAAAGCTCTTTTCCAGCAAGAGCTGCATGCCCAGGCAGATGCCCAGCAGAGGCTTGCCCGCCTCGGCCGCTTCCAGCACCGCCTTGTCCAGCCCGCTTTGGCGCAGAGCCGCCGCCGCGTCGCCGAAGGCTCCCACCCCCGGCAGCACCAGCCGGTCGGCTTTGGCCAGAAGGTCCGGGTCGGCGGTGGCCACCGCCTGCTGGCCGATGGCGGCGAAGGAAGAGCGCAGGGAGAAGAGGTTGCCCACCCCGTAATCCACAATGGCGACCATCACAGGACCCCCTTGGTGGAGGGCACCTCCCCCGCGGCGGCGGGGTCGATGGCCACGGCGGTGCGCAGGCTGCGGGCAAGGCTTTTGAAGGCCCCCTCGATGATGTGGTGGCTGTTGGCCCCCGCCAGCTGCTTCACGTGCAGGGTCAGGTCCGCCCGGCGGGCGAAGGCGGCAAAGAACTCCCCGGTGAGCTGGGTGTCAAAGGTGCCCACCTTCTCGGTGGGGATGGCCAGGTCATAACACAGGAGGCCCCGGCCGGAGAGGTCCACCGCCGTGAGGATGAGGGCCTCGTCCATGGGCAGGATGGTGCTGCCGTAGCGGGTGACGCCCCGCTTTTCCCCCAGGGCCCGGGCGAAGGCGTCGCCCAGGGTGATGCCCACGTCCTCCACCGTGTGATGGTCGTCCACCCAGGTGTCGCCCTTGGCCTGCACCGTCAGGTCAAAGCGGCCGTGGCGGGCAAACAGGATGAGCATATGGTCCAGAAAACCGCAGCCGGTGGAAATTTCGCTTTTGCCGGTGCCGTCCAGGTCCAAAACGACGGCCACGTCGGTCTCGCCGGTGGTGCGGCGCAGCTTTGCGGTGCGCATGGTTCATCTCTCCTCTCGAATGTCGTCCAGCGCCGCCAGGAACACGTTCATCTGCTCCTGGGTGCCGATGGTCACCCGCACGAAGGGGCGCAGGCGGGGCTTATCCCACCAGCGCACCAGCACCCCCCGGACCTTGAGGGCCCGGTAGAGTTCGCCCCCATCCAGCCCCGGGCAGGAGGTGAACAGGAAGTTCGCCAGGCTGGGCAGGGTGACAAAGCCCCGCCGGTCCAGCTGCTCTTTGGTGCAGGCGCGGGTCTCCATGATGCGGCGGCAGTTGTCCATATAATAGCCGTCGCCGGCGATGGCCGCCGCCCCGGCGGCCAGGGTCAGGCTGTTGATGTTGTAAGGATTGGTGGAGCAGCGGATGGTCTCCAGGTCCGCGATGAGCGCCGGTTGGGCCAGGGCGAAGCCCAGCCGCGCCCCCGCCATCGAGCGGGACTTGGAGAAGGTCATGCACACCACCAGATTGTCGTATTGTTCCACCAGCTTCGCGCAGCTTTCGGCCCCGAAGTCCACATAGGCTTCGTCCACCACCACCACGCTGTTCGGATTGCGGCGCAGGATGTCCTCCACCTGCTCCGGGCGGATGGCAAGGCCGGTGGGGGCGTTGGGGTTGGCGAACACGATGAGCCGGTCAAGGCCGTAATAGTCCTCGGGGCACAAGGTGAAGTCCTCCTTCAGGGGCACTTCCAGAAGGGGCAGGCCGTGGAGGGCGGCGAACACCGGGTAAAAGCCGTAGCTGATGTCCGGGCAGGCGGCCCCTTTTTCCGGCGAGGCGAAGGCGGTGAAGGCGAAGTTCAAAATTTCGTCCGAGCCGTTGCCCAGCAGCACCTTCTCCGGCGAAAGGCCGTAGCGGTCGGCCAGGGCCCGGCGCAGTTCCAGACCCGCCGGGTCGGGGTAGAGGTTGAGCCGCCGCACGGCGGCGGGGCTCACCGCCTGTTCCACCGCCGGGCAGGGCGGATAGGGGGATTCGTTGGTGTTCAGCTTCACATACTCCATCTCCCGGGGCTGTTCGCCGGGGACGTAGGCCTCCAGGGAGGCGAGGCGGGGGGCTAAAAATCTGCTCATGGTGTGCCTTTCTGTTTCACAGGGTCTCGTCAAAGCGGCTGAGCACGCTGCGGGCGTGGGCTTCCAGCCCCTCCTGCCGGGCGAAGCGGGCCACCTTGGCCTGCACCTTTTCCAGCGCGGCGGCGGTGTAGTAGGTGAACTGGGTGCGCTTGACGAAATCGTCCACCGACAGGGGGCTCATGAACCGGGCGGTGCCCATGGTGGGCAGGGTGTGGTTGGGCCCGGCGAAGTAGTCGCCCAAAGCCTCCGGGCAGTTGCGGCCCAGGAACACCGACCCGGCGTTGCGCACCGCGTCCAGGTAGGCGAAGGGGTCGTCCACGCAGAGTTCCAGGTGCTCGGGGGCAATTTCGTTTGCCACCTCGATGGCCGCCCGCAGGTCTCGGGTGAGGATGATCTTTCCGTTCGAGTCGATGGAGGCGCGGGCGATGGCCGCCCGGGGCAGCAGGGGGATCTGGCGCTCCAGCTCCGCCTGCACCGCCTTGGCAAGGGGCTCGCTGTCGGTCACCAGCACGGCGGCGGCCCGCGTGTCGTGCTCCGCCTGGCTGAGCAGGTCGGCGGCCACCTGGCGGGCGTCGGAAGCGCCGTCCGCCACCACCAGAATTTCGCTGGGGCCGGCGATCATGTCGATGGCCACCCGCCCGAACACCTGGCGCTTGGCCTCGGCCACCCAGGCGTTGCCGGGGCCGACGATTTTATCCACCCGGGGCACCGTCTCGGTGCCGTATGCCAGCGCCGCCACCGCCTGGGCCCCGCCGGTGCGGAACACCCGGTCCACCCCGGCGATGCGGGCGGCGGCCAGGATGACCGGGGAGATGTCGCCGCCGGTGGGGGGCGAGACCATCACAATTTCCCGGCAGCCGGCGATTTTTGCAGGGATGCAGTTCATCAGCACACTGGAGGGGTAGGCCGCCGTGCCGCCGGGCACATAGAGGCCCACCTTTTCGATGGGCATGACCTTCTGGCCCAGCACCACGCCCTCCTCCTCGCTGACCACAAAGCTGTTGGTCAGCTGGCGGCGGTGGAAGGCGGCGATGCGGTCGGCGGCCTCTTTGAGCAGGTCGGCAAGGCCCGGTTCCAGGCCTGCCACCGCCGCGTCCAGCTCCGCCCCGGTGACTTCCAGGGCGGCGAGGTCCGCGTGGTCGAACTGTTTGGCAAAGCGGAAGAGGGCCTTGTCGCCCTCGGTCTTCACCGCCTCGATGATGCCCCGCACCGCCTCGGCCACATCGGCGGAGTCGTCGGTGCGGGCGAAAATTTCCGCCGGGGAGAGCTTGTCGAAATCATAAAGCTTTATCATGCCTGTTCCTCCTTTTGGGCCGCGGCGTTTTCGGCCAGCAGCCGGGCCATGCGCCGGATGGCGTCGTTTTTGAACTTCCAGCTCACCTTGTTGGCGATGAGGCGGGCGCTCACCGGAACGATCTCGGCCTTCACCTCAAGGCCGTTCTCCGCCAGGGTGCGGCCCGTCTCCACGATGTCCACGATGACGTCCGAAAGCCCCAGCAGCGGGGCCAGCTCGATGGAGCCGTTGAGTTTTATCACGTCGATGTCCCGACTGAGGGAAGCGTAGTAGCCCCGGGCGATGCGGGGGAACTTGGTAGCCACCCGCAGGGTGCGTGCCCCGTCGTCGTGAAAGTCGGCCTTGGCCGCCACGCACATGCGGCATCTGCCCACGCCCAGGTCCGCCAGTTCATAGACGTCCGGCCGGTATTCCAGCAGGATGTCCTTGCCCGCCACCCCCACGTCGGCGGCCCCCCGCTCCACATAGATGGAAACGTCCGAGGGCTTGACCCAGAAGTAGCGCACCCCGGCTTCGGGGTTTTCAAACACAAGCTTGCGGTTTTCCTCCTCGATGGAGGGGCAGGCGTAGCCCGCCGCCTTGAAGCTGCGGTAGACAGTTTCGCCCAGGCGGCCCTTGGGCAGGGCGATGTTCACCATGTTCATTCGCCGCCCCCCTCCTTTCGCAGGTCCAGCAGGCGCTTGTAGCCCGCCTCCGGCTTCTGCCGCTCGGCCCGCACCGTCTGCCCCGCGGCCACCAGCGCGTCGGTCTCGGCGGCGACCTTCGCCGCGCTCACCGAGTCGTCGTAGAGCACCAGCACGTCCACCTCGTCCTGGGCGGGGGCGCCGAAGCGCTCCAGCTGGTCCAGATAGACGGCGAAGCCGATGGCCCCGCCCTGCCGGCCCATGCGGTGGAGCAGGTGGTCGTAGCGCCCGCCCGCCAGCACGCCGGCGGCAAGGCCGGGCACAAAGCCCCGGAAGATGACGCCGCTGTAATAGTTCATGTCGTTGGCGATGGAAAAATCCAGCCGCAGGTGTTCCGCAAGGCCCCGCTGCTCCATCAGCGCGCAGAGCTCTTTCAGCTCCCGCAGGGCGGTGGCCATCCGCTGGTTTTCCGCCAGGGGTTCCAGCGCCGCCAGCGCCGGGGCGGGCCTGTCGTAGAGAAGGGCCAGCCGGCTCAGGGTCTGCGCCGCTTTTTCGGGCAGCTGCCCCTCGGCGGCAAGACGCTCCAGCGCGGGGGTGTTCTTCGCCCCCATGGCCGCCAGCGCCCGGCGGCGGGTCTCGTCGGGCAGGTCCAGCCCTTCCAGCAGCCCCGCCACAAAACCCTGGTGGCTCACGTCCAGCAGGTATTCCGGGCCGATGACCGCGAGACTCTTTGCCGCCAGCATCAGCACCTCGCCCTCGGCGGCGGCGTCCAGGCTGCCGATGCACTCAAGGCCCGTCTGGGGTATCTCCCGGAAGCCCCCGGCGGTGGCGGAGGGCCGGTAGACGTTCTCGCTGTAATACACCTTCTGCAGCCCCGGCCCGCCGCGCCCGTTCTTTAAAATGGAGAGGGTCACGTCGGGCTTCAGGGCCATCAGCTTGCCGTCCAGGTCGGTGAAGGTGAGGATGTTCTCGCTGAGCAGAAAGCTCTTGTTGCGCACATAGAGGTCGTATTCCTCAAACTTGCTCATTTTGTACGGCTGGTAGCCGTAGCTGCGGTAAAGCCCCCGCAGCCGGAAGGCCGTCTCCTCGTTTTTCTGCAAAAGGCCGCTGTTCATGCCGGGCTCCCCTCCCCTTTTGCCCGCCGGGCGGGCAGTTCGCTTTAGTATGATAACATAATAAAGCAACAGTGGGGCAATGTCAAGGAAATTTCTTGTGAAAAAAACCGCCCTGTGAGCAAAACTCACAGGGCGGCAGGAGAGATTTTATTAGAGGGTCAGCCGAACGGGCCGCCGCCCGGCAAGGGCCAGGGCCAGACGGTCGCGGTCGGAAAGGGTGGTTTTCGGCGGAACATCGGGCAGGGTGAACTCCACCCAGCCGAGGCCCAGGGCGGCGGGCACCGCGCCGTACTGCTGGTACCACCGGCGGGCCAGCGCGGCAAGGCGGGGGCCGCTCTCGCCCAGGGGCAGCTTTTCAAAGACTTCCCAGGGGGCCGACGCGGGCACCCGGGCCAGCACCACCGGGCGGGTGAGGCCGTCCTCGCCCCAGAGGCGGGCAAAGGGCTTGGTGCCGGCCGCGGGCTCCTGCGGCAGGGGCAGGTCCCGCAGGCTCTGCCACAGGCCGTCTTCCGCCGCCAGAAACAGGGGGATGTAGCCGTCCCGGATGGCCTGCCGCCGGGTGTAGCCGAAGTCCGCCAGCAGGGGGTCAGGGTCCTTCATGGGCGGGAAGTAACAGTTCTCCCCTTCCAGCTGTTCAATCAGGGCGGCCGCCGCCTCGGGGAGCTGGCCGTCCCCCGGGATGTCCTGGGCCAGCCAGCTGGCGCGGCGGCGGTCCATCATCGCGGCCATGCCCTGATAGTAGTCCTCGTTGAAGGGCACGAAGAGATAGGCCTCGTCCTGGAACTCGTCGGACTGGTAGCGCACCGGCCCGAAATGGTCCAGGGACCAGTTGTCGATGTCGCTGGGGAAGGAGGGCGCTTCGTTCTCTCCATAATAATAGGAAGCGAAGGCCTGCCCCTCCTCGCTGAACAGGTTCGACCACAGCTTGCCGCCCAGCGCGTCCCGGACGAAGGGGCGCAGGTCGGTGCCCGCGCCGTCCTGCCGGACGGCCCCCGCCAGCGCGCCGTGCTGGGCCAGGAACTCCCCGCTCATCAGGCCCCGCTCGATGCACCAGCGCAAATAGATGGCCATATGGTCATAAACGGCGATGGGCTCCACCGCCAGATGCTTCCGGCGCAGGCTCTGCAGGTGCCATTCGGCGTTGTCCAGCAGAAAGGCGCCGGCGGGCTGTTCTTCCAGGGCGGCGCAGGACCGGTCGGGCATCACCACGAAGCTGACGCCGTTCATGTGGTCCAGCAGGGCCTCGGCGCCATTTTCCTGCTTGTATTCCATCTCCGCCCGGTAGAGGGGGATGACCTGGTAGATGTTGATCTCGTCCCCGTCGGGCAGGGGGCAGACGTCGCCGCCGGGCAGCGCCCCCTGCAGGCCCACCAGCAGCGCGGCGCACAGGCCGGTGTCCGGGGCGTAGGGCTCCTGATTGTCCACCGTGTGGCCCCAGCCCAGCCAGGTGTTGCAGGCGCCGGGCAGCCGCGCCAGGCTTTTCAGCAGCCGCAGCGGCCAGTACCAGCGCTCGTCCTGCAAGGACTCCTGGTCCAGCTTCCAGTAATCGGGCAGGGCGATGGCCAGCTCCGCCCGCTCCAGCCGGTGCTCGGCCAGCTCGGGAGGCACGTTCATCCGCCGCGCGCCCATGCCCATGGTGATGATGGTGTAGAAATTGCGGTCGTCATCCGGCGGCACGACGCACAGGTCCACGTGGATATCCGGCGAGACCAGCTCGTGCAGCACCTGGTCGAAGGGCCCCACATGGCGGCGGATATGCTCCTCCACCAGCTCCATCTGGTGCTCGGTGTAGACCCACTGGGGCGTGGGCTCTTCCTCATCTTCCGGCTGCTCCGGCCGGTTCATCCACTCGCAGGAGACGGCATTGCCCGCCTCGTCCAGAACGGTCTGGAAGCGGCCGTCGGCGTTGCCCTTGGTGTGGCCCAGCAGCCGCACGCTGCGGTCCAGCCCGAAGAGCACCGTTTCCAGCCTGCCCGGTTTGCCCTCCGGGTCGGTGAGGTCCAGCCATTCGCCGCTGTCCAGCCGGTCCCGCTGGCAGCGCAGCCAGTCCCGCCCCAGCTTGGAGAGGCCCGCCTCGTTCATCAGGAACAGCACGTCCAGCCGGCGGCCCCGCACCGTGCGGTGGAAGGAGCAGTAGGGGGCGTTGGGGGTGTAGTCCTCTTCGTCGGGGGCGAACAGTTCAAAGAAGGCCTCAAGACCCGCCTTGTCCAGCACGATGCAGGAGATGGCCTGCAGCTTGGCCGCCGCGCCTTCGTCCTGCCCGGCCTGCAGCTTCTGGTCGAAGTCCGGGTCGATCCAGTGGTTCTCCATCTGTTCCAGCGTCGCGCCCGCCTCGATCTCCCGGCGCAGGGTGAGGAACTCGTAATCGCCGGGCACCAGTTCAAGGCCCTGTTCCACCGCCGCCAGGGCAGCCTCCTTCTCGCCGAAGTGGCTGCGGAGTTTGGCCGTCAACAGCCAGGCCCAGGGGTAGTCCGGCTCCTCCACGGTGCCCTGCTCGGCGTACTTTCGCGCCTCTTCCAGCCGCCCGCAGTACATCAGCGAGGCGGCGTAGCGGTAGTACCAGGTGCCGCAGCCCTTGGCCGCCGGCTCGGAGTCGGGCATCCACTGGGAGGCCCGGTAATAGTATTCGTACTCGTCCACGTTCAGGCAGGCGTAGGCGTACCACAGGGCGATCTGCAGGTCCCGCCGGGCCTGACGCTCGGTGAAGCGGCCTTCCTTCTTGCCCTTTTCGATGAAGTCGGTGAGGTATTGCAGCACCTGATAGAAGTAGCCGCTGCTGGCCTCCAGATAGCTCTCCATGGTCTCGATGTCCTGGGGGGAGAGCAGCGAGCCGGTCTCGGGGTGCACCTCGGGTTCCTTTTCGTCCTCGGCGTTCCACAGGCGCACGGTGCCCACGTCCCGCCGGAAGGAGTGGAAGGACCCCCAGGCAAGGCCGGAGGCGGCGAAGAAGGCCGCCGCCGCGTCCAGCACGGCGGGCAGGTCCCAGGCGATGAGGTCCAGATAGCCGCAGAACAGGCCCATGGCCCCGCCCAGCAGGGTCACCTTCTCTTCGCCCAGGGCGGCCAGGGTCTCTTCCAGCTGCCCGCGCAGGGCAAAGGCCTGCTGTCCCCGCTCCTCGGGCGAAACGCCCTCCAGCGGCCAGCAGATGAAGCCCGCCGCCGCGCCGTCGTCGTGGAGCAGGTCCACCGCGGCGCTCTCCCCCGCCAGATACTGGCGCACCAGCGCCGGGCAGCGGGTGGAGCCGGCGATGACGTCCAGCCGCCAGTCGGCGTCCGGGTCCTCGTTGGGCTCCAGGTGATAGGTGACGTAGCTGTTTTCCAGGCAGGGGGCGGGGTCCGCCGTTTCGCCCTGTTCCGGCGCGCCGGGCACATCCTCCATGGAGGCAAGGTCCACCAGCACCTTCCACTGCCGGGCCAGCGGCGGGGGCGTTTGACGGACAAACCGGATCAGCTGGAACAGCCGCGCCCGGTCGCCCTCGGGGGAGAGGATGAGCTCATACCCTTCGCCCCGGCGCAGGGAGAAACAGGGCTTGGCAAAGGCGCAGCACAGCGCGCCCTCCGTCAGTGCCCGGGCCTCGTTCTGCTCCCCCGCGTCCAGCAGGCAGCGCACTTGCTCCTCACGGCGGGCAAACTCCGCCCAGGCTTCGATGACACGGCGCTGGAAGGGCCGTTCGAACCGGGGCAGGGTGAGCCGGCGGCGGCAGTCGTCGATGAGCTGGCGCACATCTTCCCGGCTGTTGAGCTTGGGCGAATCGCCGGGGTGCAGTTCCAGCGCCCGCTCCAGATAGCCGAGGGCCGCGCCCTCCCGGTCAAGATAATAGCAGGCGTAGCCCATGCGGAAATTCCAGCTGTAAGGGTCGGGGCAGTCGGACTCGTGGGCGGCCATCAGCCGGATGGCCCGCCGCAGCAGCTCACGGCCTTCCGGCTCGGCGGGCTGGGCCAGATTGTTGTAGGCCCGGGCCAGTTCCATATCGGTGGCGGCGGTGCGCTGCTCTTCGGGCAGCGCTTCCAGCGCCTGGACGATCTTCTCGTGTTCCTCCGCCTCATGCCACAGGCGGCACTGTTCCAAAAGGTCCATGGGGGTGCGGTCCTCCTTTTTGCCCGCAGCGGGGCGTGTATTCTGATTTCGATTATATCGAAACCGGCGGCAAAACACAATGGAGCAAAAAGACAAAATTTTTCGATTGTTTTTATTTTGCGGCGCACGCCGGCCCTTTGCCCGGTTTTGCAGCGAAAAAATCCCCGGAACCAAACGGTTCCGGGGATTTTGAAGCAAAGGGTTCTGAAATCAGCGCTTGCTGAACTTCAAGGGTCTGGTGCTGACCCTGCCAAACACCCGGTGATTTCTTCGCTTTCCACCTGATTTATGGCTCTATACTGCGGTTTTTCCGCACATCATGTTCTAATTTTCATTCCCGTGTATAGTGCACGAAAAGCAGGTTTTGCTCCTTATATGTGCCTTGCGTATCGCTGCCCAGGGCGACGCAGGACAACAGTAGGGAAAGAAACCTGGTTGCTGTTCTCGTCATCACCTCAAAATTAAATTTCCACACGGAGGACAGCATAATGGAAAAATACATCTTCGATCAGTGCAATGGCCTTTGGTATGAACTCCAAGGCAACTACTATGTCCCCTGCTTAGTGCTGGATGAAGCGGGGACATCTCCTATTGGTATGTGGGGCAGGAAGCACCAGCAATACCTGAAAGAGCATCGTCCTATGCTTTATTCCGACCTTGTTCTCAGCGGAAAATTGTACAGCTATCTGGCTGACATTGACACTCAGGCACGAAACAAACTCCATCTGCTTGTAACACAGCTGGCAGAGAAAGAGGGTATCAATGAGCAGCTGAAAGCGCAGGATCAGATGGCATGGGTCGGAGCCATGAATAACATCCGAAACCGGGCGGAAGAAATCATCCTTCAAGAGCTGATCTATGGGGAGGATACCGTATGAGAATTCTGGAAGAATTTTGGTATGGAAACATTGAACCGACCGAATACGACACAAACGCCTGCAAGGAATATAGCTCCAAATCTTTCTTCGACAGCTTCTTCAATCTCAACAGTAGTTGTTCGTTTTCCACCGAAGCCAACCATCCATATCGCGTTTGATCAATCTTATCAACATCCCATTGATAAGATAACGATGCAAACTTTCGGAACAGCTGTGATTGACCACATACTTCATCATATTGTTCACAAGGTATTGGTTGCGTATGGTTTTGAAAAACCCTTTGACTGCAAAACCATGCCCAGTCATATTCTTTCATGGCAGCAATCTGTTCTTCGCTCATCCCTGCATCACAATACTCAACTTCTAAACGCTTCCATCTACTATCAAACTTCTTTTTCTCATATCCATAATTAAATCCCATTATTAACCTCCTGTAGATTCAATTTGCAAAATTCACCATGCAAACTAAAATCAGGAGGAGATCGACAACGAGAATCTCTGGGTTGTTTTCCATCCCCAGAAACAAAAATGCCAGCTGATCTTAAGGACCAACTGGCATTTTTATTCGCGCACAAAGAAAACGCATTATTAAGATTTTATAAGTACAACAAGTATACCAAGCACAATTCGATACCAACCAAACACCTTAAAATCATGTTTTTTGATAAAGTTCATTAGGAATTTAATTACTAAGACAGATACCGCAAATGCCACAGCCATACCGAGAACAAGAGCGAGCAGTTCTGCACTTGTAAATTCAAACCCGAATTTTAACAGCTTAAAAGCACTTGCTCCAAGCATAGTAGGTACTGCGAGGAAAAAAGTAAACTCTGCTGCTGCCACTCGTGAAACTCCTATGAGTAAAGCACCTATAATCGTTGCTCCCGACCGTGATGTGCCGGGTATAAGTGATAACACTTGAAATGCCCCTATCAAGATTGCTGTTTTATAGCTGATGTCAGAAAGTGCCATAGTAGTAGGAGTACGCTTTTTATTCCAATTTTCTATGAGAATGAATAACAAACCATAAAAGATTAACATGATTGAAATCACAATGGGGGTTTGGAGGTAAGCATCCAAATAATCATCAAATAGAATCCCCATAATAGCTGACGGTACACAAGCTACCGCAACCTTGAACCACAACGAGAAAGTATCCTTTTTAACAATTGACTGTGCTTTGTTCTTAAATTGAAAGGGAAACATCTTGTTCCAAAACATTACAACCACTGCGAGTATAGCTCCAAGTTGAATAACAACAAAAAACATTTCTTTAAATGCTTCGCTCATATTAAGTGTGATAAATTCGTCCACAAGAATCATATGTCCTGTGCTGCTGATAGGTAGCCACTCAGTAATACCCTCAACAATTCCAAGAAAAATAACTTTTAAAATTTCTATAAAATCAAGTACCATTATTTCAAATCCTCCTTTTTAAAATGATGAAAGGTCATAAGAAAACCAACTGCTGATACAAGAATAATAATAGATACAGACAGCAGTGTAGGATAGCCGGTACTCTGAAGTTTACCCTGCACCAAGAAATAGGTGGCTGTCCACGGATACAACGCTCCCCATTCTTGATTTGAAAGTGCGGCACTTCCCATGACAATCACGGCAGAGCCAATCATCGGGGCGACAAATCCTTTTGTTTTCATAGCAACAAACACAAAAGGAGAAACTGTTAAAAACATCAGGATACTGCCAAACAAAAACTTGGGGAGCCATACTATTGCCACTAGTAAGCTATATCCCTCCAATGTAAAGACAGCGTCATATAGCCCACAAACGATAAATATACCTGCCCATGTTACAAGGGTTAGCATAACAATCCAAAGAAGCAGGGTGCAAAATTTTCCAATTAATAGTTTTGTCCTTGAAATGGGTATGGGCAATATGGTTTTGAGGGTGCTTTCTGTGTACTCTCTGCTAAACAAGTAAGCTGCAATTGCCACATATATCATAATGTTTACCAGCAGCATGATATACAGTACACTGTCGCTGTATATGTCAGACAAGGTAAAGATAATCTCCGGCTTATCAAAATGTGTTTGCAAGGCTTCTATTAACATCAAAAGTGGGGTAGATAATACCCCTGCCACACTAATTAGCACCATTTTTGAACGCTTTAGTTTTAATAATTCACAAGAAATAAGATTAAGCAATACCGCCACCTCCAATCAGTTTAGAAAAGTAGTCCTCTAAGTTTTCCTCACTATCATTTATCCTTGTCACGAGCAGTCCATTTCGTGCAAATTCTCGATTGATTTCTCCAACACTTTGGCTAAAGTCATAAATTCTCACCGTACCGTCCTGCACTGTAAAATCCGTCATGTGGTAGTGGTTTTCTAAAATCTTTCCGGCTATCTCACTGTCAGATAAATCAAATTGAATGTATTTTCGATTCCTTTTGTGAAGCTCGGATATATTCACTTCCTCTACTAAATGCCCCTCGTGCATAACGCCGATAATATCTGCTATCTGTTCAATCTCGCTTAAAACATGGCTTGAGATAAAAATGGTAATGCCATGATTGTGACTAAGTTCAGATAAAAATGAGCGTATTTCAACTATTCCAATGGGGTCAAGTCCGTTAATCGGTTCGTCAAGTATTAAAAGCTCCGGCTCGTGCATAATGGCGGCGGCAATACCAAGCCGTTGCTTCATTCCGAGGGAATAATCGGAAAAGACTTTTCTTTTCTCCTTATGCAGCCCCACAACTTCAAGAGCTTTTTCTACTCCACTTTTAGATACTCCCCCTCGCAGTTTAGCGAGAATTTGCAAATTCTCATACCCTGTTAAATTACTGTAAAATCCCGGTGTTTCGATAATAGAGCCTACTTTGCTATAAAGGGTATGGATATTTTCCTTATAGTTTGTGCCAAACAAGCGTACCGTTCCCTCCGTTGGGAAAGCAAGCTGCAACATCATTTTCATTGCTGTGGTTTTGCCTGCTCCGTTTCTGCCGAGCAAACCATAAATTTTGCCCTTTGGCACATGAAGATTTACCTTATCGACAACGGTGGCTGTTCCGTATCGCTTCGTAAGATTTTCTGTTTCAATGATATAATCCATATTTGATTCTCCTTTCCGTGGGTTGCTGTTCTTGTTTTCGCTGACCACAATCTTATTATCCACGAGTATTGCATAGAAGCCAAGAAATCTACCGTCACAATGCCGACACAATAGATGTCAGCACGAAAAAAGCTCCGACACTTATCGTGTCAGAGCCTATTTTAAAGGGTTTATGGCATTTTACTTTGTTTGGGTTTGCTTTATCCAGACAAATATTTTAGCAACAAATAGCAGAAACATAAGGGCGGTTACATAGGGTTGTCTTGCCGCAGCGAAGAAGCAGATAAAAAGCGTACTCAGCACGAGAGAGCATTTTGTGATTATGTTGCTCCATGATTCCTTTTCAAAACGAACACACATCAGTTTCGCTATCCCAAGTGCAATCAAAACAATAAAAACAATCCAATAGATTGCAAGATATATTGGGGTAGTGTCTGTAAATGAAAGTAGATTGACAGAATAAATATATCCGTCAACAAGGTTACCATACAACGGCAAAAGTATAAAAGTAACCGCCATCATATCTAATATTCCATAAATGAAACTGTAAATTTTTTTCAAGTTGGAACGATTTTCAGTTTCGGCAAGTGTAATCAGTTCTTCGCCCGATAGCAGTTCATCTATGGTCACAGAAAAGAATTTAGAAATACACTTGAGCGACTCAATGTTAGGGTAACCCTTGCCGCTTTCCCATTTTGAAATGGCTGTTCTTGATACATATAATTGCTCCGCAAGTTGTTCCTGCGTTAAGTTCTTTCCAGTCCTAAGCTGTTGTAGCTTTTCATTAAATTCCATGATTCTCCTCCTGTTTGTTCCTTGTTTTCATACGTCCATCAACGGGTTTTTCTGCATCTTTTGGTATCATCCATGCACGACCAAATTTTTCAGTTCCGTCAATGCGATTTTCCTCACATAATTTTTGTATCCGTCTTTCCGATATGCCCCATTTTTCAGAAGCGGCTTTCACAGAAATGTAATTCATAATATCAACTTCCTTTCGCAAAGAGTATATAATTATTATATACGGAATGACGAATAATAGCAAGTTTCTCTCCACTAATACGAAATTATACACTACTAAACATAAAATCATACTTCGTTCAAATATCATCACCCGAAATGTACAATGATATAGGATGATATTAAAATGTACCAAGATGAAAGAAAACTTGATTTTAAGCCGTTAGGTATAGCGATAAAAAAAGCTCGGGAAGCAAAAGGGTGGACACAGGAATATCTTGCCCAACTGGTAGACCTTACGCCACGCTCTATTATGTATATAGAGAACAGGGGGCAGCACCCAAGGCTTAACAAATTTTATCTCATTACTACCTTGCTTGACATCTCTGTAGACCAGTTCTTTTTTCCATGCAATGAAGATGGCGACAACAATCGCCGCAAACAAGTTGATGTACTGTTGAATGATATGGAAGAAAAGGAGCTTATCGTGATGGAAGCTACGGCTCAAGGCTTGAAAAAGGCAAGAGAAACTGCGGAATAATTAACGCTGTTTTCGTAAGCCAAGCCAACTGAAAAAAGTGCGACACCTACACAGGCTATCGCACTTTTTAGGTTATTTTTTTATTCTCCACACAAATCATAAAGCTGTTCACATCGGTTTTGAATATCTAAGATTTCTGTTTCGGTTAAACTCCTGCGGTTATGAGTAAGTTGTTGCTCTAAAAAATCACGATAGCCATCAAGTAAGGCATCCCGTAAAAGCTCGGGGGCTTTGCAATGTTCCACACCAAACCATTGCTCATCTTTTTCATCCCAAATCATAACGGTGTATCCTCGCTTAGTGTTCACCACCTCCAAAACACTATCTTTATTTAGGTAATCGTTGAATACTTCTAAAACCTTTTCAAAGGTCATCATTTTATCAGCCCTTTCATATTTTAGGTGCTTATATGTAAGTAGTTTATATACTTATTACGACTATGATAATAAAAGTAAATCATCGTGTAAAGGATACGGATATTGTTTGCGAACAAAAGT
>NZ_DBGFPE010000015.1:0-21668 GCF_048526665.1 Candidatus Allofournierella excrementavium | reverse complement strand
CGGCGGCGCGGCGGCGGCGCTCGCTTTCGCTCATATCACGGGGGGGATAGCTGGGCATGGGGCACACTCCTTTGGTTTTTCAGCCGCCGGAAAGCGGCGTTCTTCTTGAATGATTCAGTTATCTATTATACACCCGGGGCACGCGGCTGTAAATCGAAGAATTGCAAACAAAATGTAACAGGCCGCCGCCTCAGAGGGCGGCGGCCTGAGCGGTCAGCCTTTTTGCAGTTTATCCCAATAGGGGGTGAAATCGAAGGTGGCGAAGTAGTCCGCCGGGGTCTCGGCGCGGCGGATGAGCTGGTGGGAGCCGTCCTCCTTCAGCAGCACCTCGGCGCTGCGCAGCTTGCCGTTGTAGTTGTAGCCCATGGAGAAGCCGTGGGCGCCGGTGTCGTGGATGACGACGATGTCGCCGATCTCGATCTTGGGCAGGGGCCGGTCGACGGCGAACTTGTCGTTGTTCTCGCACAGGCCGCCGGTGACGTCATAGATGCGGTCGCAGGGCTCGTCCTCCTTGCCCAGCACGGTGATGTGGTGGTAGGCGCCGTACATGGCCGGGCGCATCAGGTTGGCGGCGCAGGCGTCCAGGCCCACGTAGTCTTTCTGGATGTGCTTTTCGTGGAGCACGGTGGCCACCAGATGGCCGTAGGGCGCCAGCATGAAGCGGCCCAGCTCGGTGAAGATGGCCACGTCGCCCATGCCCGCGGGCACCAGAATTTCCTCAAACTTCTTGCGCACGCCCTCGCCGATGGCCTCGATGTCGCTCTTGGGCTGGTAGGGGGCGTAGTCGACGCCCACGCCGCCGGACAGGTTCACGAAGGCGATCTTGGCGCCGGTGACCTCGTGCAGGCGCACCGCCAGCTCGAACAGGATGCCAGCCAGGGTGGGGTAATACTCGTTGTAGGTGGTGTTGCTGGCCAAAAAGGCGTGGATGCCGAACTGCTTTGCTCCCTTGGCCATCAGCTTTTTGAAGGCGCTGACCATCTGCACCTCGGTCATGCCGTACTTGGCCTCGCCGGGGTTGTCCATGATGTCGTTGCCCAGGCTGAACATGCCGCCGGGATTGTAGCGGCAGCAGACGGTCTCGGGCACGCCCGCCACCCGGTCCAGGAACTCCACGTGGGTGTAGTCGTCCAGGTTGATGTAGGCGCCCATCTCGGCGGCCTTTTTCATGTCCTGCACGGGGGTCACGTTGGAGGAGAACATCACGTCGTGGCCGGTGATGCCGCAGGCCTCGCTGAGGACCAGCTCGGTGTAGGAGGAGCAGTCCATGCCGCAGCCTTCCTCTTTCAAGATCTGCATCAGGTAGGGGTTCGGGGTGGCCTTGACGGCGAAATACTCCTTGAAGCCCTTGTTCCAACTGAAGGCTTTGTAAAGACGGCGGGCGTTCTCCCGGATGCCCTTCTCGTCGTAAATGTGGAACGGCGTGGGCACATCGGCAATGATCTGCTGGGCCTGTTCCAGTGTGATGAACGGTACTTTCTGCATGCTGCACTCTCCCCTCTTTGCGGCGCGCGGGCACTTTGCCCGGCCCGAAGTTTCATTATTATAGCACGATAAAGCGCCCTTGGCAACTGCAAACAAAAAGCGCCGCCCCGGCCCTTGGCGGGCCGGAGGCGGCAAAAGAGAAAAGAAAAGGCTCAGATGCGAAGTTCGCCTTTGACGATGTATTCGATCCACTCCGCCAGGTTGGTGGCATGGTCGCTCATGCGCTCCAGGTATTTGGCGATCATCAGATAGTCCACATACTGGGAGATGGCGCCGGGGTTGGCGGCCATCATCTGGCACAGCTCCTCGCACACTTCCTCGAAGTAGTCGTCCTGGGCGTCGTCCTGGGCGGCCACAAGGCGGGCCTTTTCCACGTCCAGGTCCACGTAGGCCTGCACGGTGTCCTGCACCATCTTCTGCATCAGGGCGAACATCTCAGAGAAATAGGGGATGTGGTCCACCTTGTCCTTGCCGGAAAGTTTGATGACATACTCGCTGATGTCGGCGCAGTGGTCAGCGATGCGTTCCAGATCGGCGATCATGCGCATGATGGAGGCGATGCGCCGCCAGTCGCCCGCCACGGGGCTCTGGGTGACCACCAGGGTCAGGCACTCCTGCTCGATGTCCCGCTCCATCTGGTCGAACTCATCGTCGCCTTCCATGACCGAGCGGGCCAGGTCGGCGTCCAGCTGCTCCAGGGCGCGTTGGGTGCGGCCGATGGCCTGCACGATGCCGCCGCCCATCTCCATCACGTGCACGCGCAGCTGGCCCAGGGCCTCGGTGTAATTGTTTCGGGTCTGCATAATTGCCTCCTTGTCAGCCGAACCGGCCGGTGATGTAATCCTCGGTGCGCTTGTCCTGGGGGTTCTGGAAGATCTGGATGGTGGGGCCGTACTCCACCAGTTCGCCCAACAGGAAGAAGGCGGTCTTGTCCGAGATACGGCTGGCCTGCTGCATGTTGTGGGTCACGATGACCACGGTGTAGTTCTTTTTCAGGTCGGCCATCAAGTCCTCGATGCGCAGGGTGCTGCCGGGGTCCAGGGCGCTGGTGGGTTCGTCCATCAGCAGCACGTCCGGCTCCACCGCCAGCGCCCGGGCGATGCAAAGGCGCTGCTGCTGGCCGCCGGAGAGGCCCATGGCGCTCTTTTTCAGGCGGTCCTTCACTTCGTCCCACAGCGCCGCGCCCCGCAGGCTCTTTTCCACCAGCTCGTCCAGCTCCGCGTGGGAGTGGTTGCCGTGAAGCCGGGGGCCGTAGGCCACGTTGTCGTAGATGCTCATGGGGAAGGGGTTGGGCTTCTGGAACACCATGCCCACCCGGCGGCGCAGTTCGTTCACGTCCACGTCCTTGGCGTAGATGTCCTGGCCGTTCAGCAGCACCTCGCCGGTGATGCGCACGCTGGGGATGAGGTCGTTCATCCGGTCCAGCGTTTTCAGGAAAGTGGACTTGCCGCAGCCCGAGGGCCCGATCAGGGCGGTGATCTCGTTCTTCTGGATGTCCATGTTGATGCCCTTCAGCGCCTCGGTCTCGCCGTAGTACAGGTGAAGGTCTTTCGATTGCAAAATGGGGGTCTCGCTCATTGTGCGCCCTCCTTCTTTTTCATTCGGTTGCGTACCAGCCGGGTGGCGGCGTTCAGCCCCAGCACCAGCACCATCAGGATGGCGGCGATGGCATAGCCCACGTCGAACTCGCCGCGCTCGCTCACATACATATACAGCGCCACGGACAAAGTGCCGCCGCTGCGGCTGAAGGCCGCGAACACATTTTTGGCAATGACGGTGCCCACGCCGGCGGTGAACAGCAGGGCGGCGCTTTCGCCCACGATGCGGCCCACGGCCAGGATGCAGCCGGTGATGATGCCCTCCAGCGAGGAAGGCAGCACGATGGTGCGGATCATATACCACTTGGTGGCCCCCAGGCCCAGCGCGCCCTCACGGTAGCTGGCGGGCACGGTCTTGAGGCTCTCCTGGGTGGTGCGGATGATGGTGGGCAAAATCATGATGACCAGGGTGCAGCCGCCGGAGAGCAGGCTGGTCTTGAAGCCCAGCATCTGGGCGAAGAACAGCATGCCCACCAAGCCGTAGAGGATGGAGGGGATGCCCGCCAGCGCCTCGGTGGCGAACTCCACCAGGCTGATGAGGCGGCGGCTGGTGGCGTACTCGGTGAGGTACACCGCCGCGCCCACGCCCAGCGGCAGGGCCAGCAGCAGGCTGAAGGCCACGATGTAGAGGGTGTTCAGGATGTTGGGCAGGATGCCGATGGTGTCCTTCAGCGCGCTGGGCGCGGTGGAGAGCAGCTGCCAGGTGATGTGGGGCACGCCCTTGACGAAGATGTAGCCGATGAGGCCGATGAGCAGCGCGCAGGTAAGCGCCGCCGCCGTATAGACGAGGCCCAGCAGCACAGCGCTTTTGGCCTTGCGCAGGCGGAGTTTCGAAGGGGCGGCAGCTTTTTCGGCGCGCGCGCCGGATGCGTTCAGTGTTGCCTGCATGGTGCTCATTCCTTCTCCCCCCGTTTCAGCATGCGGCCCAAGAGGCCGTTGACCAGCATGATAAAGATGAACAGCACCAAAGCGATGCTGAACAGCGCCTGCCTCTGCAGGCCGCTGGCGTAGCTCATCTCCTTGGCCACCGCGGTGGTCAGGAAGGTGACGCTCTTGAACAGGCCCGGCATGTTGGGCACGTTGCCGGCCACCATCATAACGGCCATGGCCTCGCCGATGGCGCGGCCCACGCCCAACACGACGCCCGCGCCGATGCCGCTTTTCGCGGCGGGCAGGCTGACCTTGAAGACGGTCTCCATCCAGGTGGCGCCGAGGGCGAGGCTGGCGTGCTCATACTCGGGCGGCACGGCGTTCAGCGCCGTCTCGCTCACCGACACGATGCCGGGCAAAATCATAATGGCCAGCACCAGCATGGCGGCCAGAAGGCAGGTGCCGTTGTCCAGATGGAACACCTGCATCATCAGCGGCACCAGCACCATCATGCCCACCAGGCCGTAGACCACGCTGGGGATGCCCGCCAGCAGGTCCACCGCCGGGCGCACGATGGACGCCACCCGGGGGCTGGCCACCTTGGAGAGGAACACTGCGGTGAGCACCCCCACCGGCACGCCGATGACGATGGCGCCCAAGGTGCCCCAGATGCTGGTGAGGATGAAGGGCAGGATGCCGAAGCTGGGCTCGGCCGCGGTGGATTTCCACACGGTGCCCAGCAGGAAGTCGCCCAGGCCGATCTCCTTGATGGCGGGCAGGCCGGCGGTGATGATGTAAAGGCTGATGAGGGCCACAAAGGCGATGGCCAACATGCCGCAGATGAAGAACACGGCGTGCATGACCGCCTCGGTGATGTGTTTGGTTTTCATGGGCGTTCTCCTTTCACAGCCCGGCAAAAGCCGCACGGCGCGCGCCGTGCGGCTCTTTTCGGGGGACCGTGGGTGTGTTACGCCAGGGGCACCGCGCCGGCGTCGATGATCAGCTGGTGAGCATCCTCGCTCAGGGCGAAGTCGATGAAGGCCTGGGCGGCGTCGCTCAGCTCAGCGCCCTCCTTGGTGACGAAGACGAAGGGACGCTGCACCTTGTAGCTGCCGTCCTGCACGGTGGCCTCGGTGGCCTCCACGCCGTCGACGGTCACAGCCTTGACCTTCTCATCCACAGCAGACAGGGAAGCGTAGCCGAAGGCGTTGGGGTTGGCGGCCACGGCGGCGATCACGGCGCCGGTGCTGGTCAGCTCCTGATCGTAGACGCAGACATCCTCCACGCCGACAATGCTCTCGAAGCCGTCGCGGGTGCCGCTGCCGGCCTCACGGCCGATCAGGACCACGGGGGCGTCGGGGCCGCCCACCTCGCTCCAGTTGGTGATGGTGCCGTCGGCCAGGCCCTTGATCTGCTCCAGGGACAGGTCGGTGACGGTGTTCTCGTTGTTCACGATGATGGCGATGCCATCCAGGGCGAAGGTGGTGCCCACCAGGCCGGTCTCGTCCTCTTTCAGGGCGCGGCTGGAAAGGCCGATGTCCAGGGTGCCCTCAGAGGCACCGGTGATGCCGGCGCCGCTGCCGGTGGGATCGTAAGTAACGTCAACGCCGGGGTTCGCGTTCATGAAGGACTCCTGCATGGCCAGGATGACCTTCTCCACGCTGGTGGAGCCGCCGGTGGTCACCGCGCCTTCCAGCTCAGCGGTCTGGGAGGCAGGGGTGCTGGTGGTGGTGTCAGAGCTGTCGGTGTTGGCGGCGGGGGCGCTGGAAGAAGGGGCGCTGCCACAGGCTGCCAGGCTCACGGCCATGCACAGAGCGGCCGCAAAAGCAACAAACTTTTTCATTTTCTTTTCTCTCCTTACGATTCATGTGTTGCTCGTTTTTTTGTTTCCCTCCTGTGGGGAACGGTTAAAGTATACCGCCCGGTTTCGAAAATCCGCTATCGCTTTCCGGTAAAAAGCGGGTAAAATCGCGGGAGCTTCTGTTTTGCAGATTTTACATTCGCTGTGATGCATATTCCGCCTTTTTTCGCGCAACTTATAGAAAGGAAGGAGATGATCCATTTGAGCACTCTCAAGGATTTCGTGCACCACGAACTGAACGCGATGCCCGGCCCGGCGCCAAAGGCCCCCGCCCCGCCTGCCGCGCCCAAACGCAGCCGGGCCCCGGCCGCCGCCTCCGGCGCGGCAGAGCCCGGCGCCAAAGCGGCCAAAGCCGTGGCCGAGGGCGCGCTGAAGGGCGCGCTTTACTACACCCAGGTGGAGGCCCATGCCTGCCGGGAAGGCTGGGTGGAGAGCGACGAGACGGTAAAAAGCAAGCTGTGCAGCAAGGAGGAATTCCCCCAGGGGTAAAAGGCAGCTTTTGCCAAATCGCACTTGCATTCTCGCTTTTGATACATTAGAATAGAGGCGAACGTCCGCCCGGAAGGCGGCACGGAAAACCATCAAAAGCGAGGAGCAGGTTATGGCAGAATTCAAATACGAGATCACCCAGCGCATCGCCGTGCTTTCCCAGAGCGCCAACGGCTGGGAGCGGCAGCTGAACATGGTGAGCTGGAACGACCGCGAGCCCAAGTACGACATCCGCGACTGGTCGCCCGACGGCAGCAAGATGGGCAAGGGCATCAGCCTGAGCCGCGACGAGATCGCCATCCTGAAGGGCATCCTGGAAGAGATGGATCTGTGATGGGATACCGGGAAGAATTTTGCGACATCTGGCGGCGGGAGGTCTCCCGCCCCGGCGCGGACAGGCTGCTGGAGTGGCTTTCCTCCACCGATTTTTTCAAAGCGCCCGCCTCCACCCGTTTTCACGGCGCCTGCGAGGAGGGGCTGGTGATGCACAGCCTGAACGTGTATCACGCCCTGATGGACCGCTTTTTTGAAGAGGGCGACAACCCCGAGAGCATGGCCATCTGCGGCCTTTTGCACGATCTGTGCAAGGCGAATTACTACAAGACCGGCAGCCGCAACGTGAAGAATGAGGCCACCGGCCAGTGGGAAAAGGTGCCCATCTTCATGGTGGAGGACCAGTTCCCCTATGGCCACGGCGAAAAGAGCGTTTACCTCATCGAGCGCTTCATCCGTTTAAAGCCCGCCGAGGCGGTGGCCATCCGCTGGCACATGGGCGGCTTTGACGACGCCGCCCGGGGCGGCTGCCGCGCCATCAGCGAGGCCTACGACGCCTATCCGCTGGCTGTCAAGCTGCATCTGGCGGACCTCACCGCCACCTATCTGATGGAAAAGGGCACCGGCGCGCATCGGTGAATCAAAAAAACTCCCTGCCCGGCTTTTCAGCCGGACAGGGAGTTTTTCATTTTGTCTTGCGGGCACGCAGCAGGTGCACCGCGAGCCAGGCCAGCATCCCCGCCGCCAGCGCGCCGCCTGCGGCCAGCCACACCTGGGGGATGGTGCCCACCGCCGCCCCCGCCGACAGCAGGGGCGAAGCGGCAAGCCCGCCCAGCTGCAGCGTCAGCGAGCCAGCCGAGAGCAGAGTGGCCCGCTGGCTGGGCGGGGCCGCCTCGTTCATCAGGGTGGAGGTGAGATAGTCGGTGCTGCCGTTGATGACATAGAAGAGGAAGTAAAAGGCCACGAACAGCACCGGCGTGCCCGCAGCGCTGAGAGCCATCAGCCCCGCACCCACCAAAGCACTGACCCCCAGCAGCCGGCCCAGGGTAGGGCGGCGCATCAGCCGCGGCGCCAGCACCGCTCCCGCAGCCGAGGCGTAAAACGCCCCCGCGCTGAGGGTGCCCAGCGCCCAGCCCGCGGCGGAACTGTTCAGCAGCTGCTCGAACCGGGGCTGATAGAACACCTCCACCGCGAAGAGAGCCGGCGCAAAGGCGGCGGGCCAGAGCACCAGCGCCCGCACCAGCCCCGGACTGCGCAGGGTAGCGGCCAGCTGGGCCGCCGGGTTCGGCTCTTCCTGCCCGCGCTCCACCGGGTGTTCCTCAAGGCCCGCGCCCAGCACCAGCAGCGCCAGCACCAACGCCCCTTTCAGGGCAAGAGCCGTCCACAGGCGGCCAGTGAGCGCGTACACGCCGCCTCCCGCAAGACAGCCCATCGCCAGCCCGATGCTGGTGAGGGCGCTGATGCGGGCGGTGCACTTCGGCAGCGCCCCGGCGCCGTTTTTAAGAAGGAATTCCTCCACCACCAGGGCGTCCAGGCTGCCGGAGGAAAAGGCCCGGGCAAGCCCCTGGAAGGCCATGGCCGCAAGCACCGCCGCCATTCCCTGCCCCAGGGCCAGCAGCCCCAGGCCGGGCAGCAGCAGCGCCTGAGAAACGAGGAAGCAGTTTTTGCGGCCCCAGCGGTCCGCCGCCATGCCGCTGGGCACTTCAAAGATCACCGCCACCGCCGAATAGAGGCCCACCGCCAGCGGCACCGCCGCAAGGCCGATGCCCTTGTCCAGCAAAAGCAGGGTGAGCAGCGGCGAGAGCATCCCGGTGGAAGCGCTGTTCAAAAAGAGCAGCGCGCCATGCTTTTTATCCAGCATCCACCGGCACCTCCGCGGCGTTGTAGGCCATCAGCACATACTCATAGGCTGCGGTGCCGGGGCGGGGCACTTCCCTCTCGCTCAAAAAGTCCATCACCCGGCGCTGCAGTTCAATGGCTTCCTCCCGGGTGAGATAGACCACGCCGCTGTGCATGTCGCCCAGGCCCATCACGTCCTCTTCGCCCAGGCCCTTCTCCCCTGCCAGCCGCTTCAGGCCCTGCACGCCGGCCAGCACCTGCTCCACCGTGCGCTGCAAAAACATCTCCTGGGCCGCGTCGTCCCCGCCGGGAGCCAGCAGCCCCAGCCGCACCGAAACGTTCAGCGCCTTGTAATAGCGGGCGGTGATGCCCCGTATCTGCTCGGTGTGGTCCAGAGCCACCACACCCAGCTCCACCAGCTTTTTGATGTGGAAGGTTACCGACGAGGCGGAAATGCCCATCTTGTCCGCCAGTTCCTTGGGCGTCATGGGCCGGCCCGCCAGCTGCAAAAGGCGCAGAATATCCTGCCGGGCGGGGTTCATAAAAGCGTTCTGCTTTTCGCGGGTGTCCAAATTGACGACTTCCATGCTCTTCCCTCCATCACGTTACATGTTGTGTAACGATTATATCATTACACGATGCGTAACGTCAAGAGGGATCTTGCGCTGCCCGCAAAAAAACGCTGGCGGGCCCCTGACGGAGCCCGCCGGTTTTTGCACAAGGCGGTCAAAATCGATATTTCCCCCTGCCATGGCCCAGGCGGGGCTCCACCGAAAGTTTGCGCAAGCAAAGTTTCGCGGGGAAAAGGCGCCGCGGCGCAGGTGAGCACGACGGCGGCTTTTTTGCAAAAAAGCCGCCGCAAGCGATGCACAGCTTGCGGCGGCGTGGTTGGGTTGGCGGGATTCGAACCCACGCATGCGGGAGTCAAAGTCCCGTGCCTTACCGCTTGGCGACAACCCAGCTTATTTATAGAAAAAAGCGAACTCTTTCGAGTTCGCTTTCCCTGTAATGTGGGGTGGCTAGTGGGACTCGAACCCACGGCCTCCAGAGCCACAATCTGGCGCGCTAGCCAACTGCGCCATAGCCACCACATATTGGTGCGCCCGGAGGGACTCGAACCCCCGGCCCACTGCTTAGAAGGCAGTTGCTCTATCCACCTGAGCTACGGGCGCCTGAAAGTTCAGGTCTCAGCGAAGCGCTGCTTGAATATCATACTATGCAAAAGAGCAAAAGTCAAGGCTTTGTAAAAAGTTTTTCTTTTCTGCCTATGGTCTTGCCGCAAAGAATATGCTATACTGATAGCAAACGAGGGGCTGCGGCGCACTTTGCCGCCCGGCCTGGAAAGGAAGTTTTGTACTAATGTCGAACATCTGGCATGATATGAACCCCGCCCGCATCACCGCCGAAGACTTTGTCGCCGTGATCGAGATCGAGAAGGGCTCGAAGAAGAAATACGAGCTGGACAAGGAGACCGGTCTCATCATTCTGGACCGCATCCTCTACACCTCCACCCACTACCCCGCCAACTACGGTCTCATCCCCCGCACCCTGTCGGATGACGGCGACCCGCTGGACGTGCTGGTGCTGTGCAGCGAGGTCATCCAGCCCATGAGCCTGGTGCGCTGCTACCCCATCGGCGTGTTCACCATGCTGGACGGCGGCAAGCTGGACGAAAAGATCATCGCCATCCCCTTCAGCGACCCCACCTACAACTCCTACCATGACATCAGCGAGCTGCCCAGCCATCTGTTCAGCGAGATGCGCCACTTCTTCCAGGTGTACAAGAACCTGGAGGGCAAAGAGACGGTGGTCAACGAGGAGCAGGGCCGCGAAGCCGCGATGGAGATCATCGACAAATGCCGCGAGGCCTACATCGAGCACTACTGCAAATGATTTTTCGCGCACAGAAGCCCCGGGCCGCATGGCCCGGGGCTTCTTTCATTGGACGCAGATCTGCTGTTTTCTGGTCAGCCGCGCAAGGAACACCAGGAAGACGCCGGTGAGGATGACGCCCTTGAAGATGCTGGAGATGGAGATGCTCCACCACACGCCGGAAAGGCCCAGGGCCGTGGCGCTGAGGGCGATGGCCGCGGGGATGCGCAGGCCGGTGAACACGATGCTCACCGCGCTGGAGGGCAGAGTGTTGCCAAAGCCCGCGTAGGCGCCGCCTACCAATATCTCCCAGCACATGAACAGTTCGGAATAGCCCAGGATGACCAGGTAGTCCACGCCCATGGGCAGTACGTCCGCCTCCGGGATGAAGAAGCGGAAGATGGGCGCGGCGCAGAAAATGAGCAGCGCGCTGCACAGGATGCCCCAGACGGTCATGAGCAGGAACGCCGCGCCGAAACCCCGACGCGCCCGGCGCAGGTTGCCCGCGCCGCAGTTCTGGGCGATGAAGCTGTTCACCGCAGCGGCAAAGCCGTCGGCGGTCATCCAGCTGATGGACTCGATCTGGCTGCCCACCTTCTGCACCGCCACCGCCGCATCGCCCCAGCCGGCCACCAGCCGGGCGATGACCATGCCGATGAGCGGGAAGATGATGTTCATCGCGGTGGCCGGGCCGCTGACCTTGGAGATGGCCGCCAGCTCGCTGCGGGCGGCGGGCCGTTTCAGATGAACGTGGGCGAACAGGGTCTGGTCCTGCACGGCGTAGCGGGCCAGCAGGGCGAACACGATGCCCTGGGCGGCGACGGTGGCCACCGCCGCGCCCGCTACGTCCCACTTGGGGAAGGGCCCCACGCCGAAGATGAGCACCGGGTCCAGCACGATGTTGGCCCCCAGGCCCACCGCCATGGCGAAGAAGGGGGTGCGGCTGTTGCCGGTGGCGTTGATGAGGGCCACCAGCACCTGATTGATGAAGGAGAAGAACATGCCGAAGCCCACGATGATGAGGTAGGCCCGGGCCTGGGCCTCCACCTCGGCGCTGTTCAGCCGGAAGAAGCCGATCAGCGGCCCCGCCCCCACGAGCATCGCTGCCGTGTAGACCAGCGACATCACGCCGCCCATCTGCAGCGCAGCCGCGGCATAGCGCCCGGCTGCCTCGATGTCGCCCGCGCCGATGCTCTGGGCCACCTTGACCTGGCCGCCCATGCGGGGCAGCACCGCCATGCCGTTGGACAGCCACATGAACATGCCCGCCGCGCCCACGGCGGCCACGGCGCCCGCGCCCACCCGGCCGATCCAGATCATGTCGATCAGGTTATAGGCCATCTGCACCAGCTGGCTGCCCATGATGGGCAGTGCCAGCAAAGTCAGAGAGCGCAGGATGTTCCCTTTCAAAAGATCCACTTGTCTTGCCATGATTCCCCTCTTGTCTCCTCGGTAAAAAAATCGCGTTTCAGCGCACGGTCACTCCCAGCAGGCGGGCAAGCTCCGCCGCCTGCCGCACGTTGACCGTGGCGCCTTTGAGTTCCGCGGCGGCGTCGCTCACCACCACGCCCTCCAGCTCGCTGTCGGTGAAATCCAGCCCCGCCAGCGGCGTTTTGAAAAAGCTGGTGCGGAAAAATTTGCTGCGCGCCAGCGAAAGGCCTTTGTGCCGCCATTCGCTGAGGCTGGCGGCGGAAAAGTCGCACTCCTCCAGGCGCACGTTCTCCACGCTGGCGCCGGTGAAGTTCGCTTCGGTGAAGTTGCACCCCTCCAGCCGCACATGGGCGAGCCGGCAGTCCGGCAAGGAGGCGGCCAGCGCCTTGACCCCCTGCAGCTGACAGCGCAGGAAATAAGCTTCGCCGGCCCGCACCGCCGAAAACTCGCAGTTTTTCAGCCGGCAGTCCACAAAGCTGGCCGCCCGCAGGTCGGCCCCGGTGAAACGGCAGCCCTCGAACAGGCACTGCTCAAAGCGAATCTCCCGCAGCGTTTCGCCGCAGAGGTCCAGCCCGCAGAAGTGCCAGCGGGTCAGCGGCTCCTGCCGCGCGGCGGCCATGGCGACGAGTTCTTCGCCCCGCTCCGCCGTTTCCAGCCGTTCGGGCAGCGACGGCGGCAGGATGGGCTTTTCTTTCATATCGCGTCCTCCCTTTTACACAGGCAAAGGGAACGGCCGGCAAAGCCGGCCGTTCCCTGCATGGTCTGCCTTTGGGAAACGATCACTTCCACAGCGGGGTGGGATACAGCCCGTCGGCCACTTTCTGGGCCAGGGCAGCCACAACGCCGGGCTTGTCCTCCTTGTAGGTCACGCCGTACCACTTGTCGGCGCTGTGCAGCACGGTCACCTTCGCGGTGCCCTCGGTGAGCATCTGGCCCACGACGGTGGGCAGCAGGAACTCGGTCTTCAGGGGGTTGGGGGTGCTGGCCAGCTCCTGCATGAAGGGCACAAAGCGGGTCTTCAGCTCGCCCACGAAGCTGGGGTCAAAGCCCCACAGGTTCATGGAAACAGGGGTGTCCGCGGGCACGTCGGTCCAGGTGGCGCCGTCGTCTTCGGTGAAGTGGATGCCGCCCTCGTAGGTGCCGATCTTGGTGCGCTCCACCACGTTGACCAGGTGGCCGTCCTCATCCACCTGGCACAGGCCGCGGGCCACAGTGCCGTGCTCGGTGACGGTGCTGTCCAGCCGGTAGGCCACCATGCCGTACTTGCCCACGCCGCAGCCGTCGCTGGCCAGGTAGTCGTAGATGGTCTTGAAGGCGGAGGGGCCGTAGTAGTCGTCGGCGTTGATCACGGCGAAGGGAGCGTCCAGCACGTCCCGGGCCGCCAGGATGGCATGGCCGGTGCCCAGGGGCTTCTCGCGGCCTTCGGGCAGGGTGCATCCTTCGGGCAGGTCGTCCAGCTGCTGGTAGGCATAGCGCACTTCCATGAACTTCTCGGCGCGCTGGCCCACGGTCTCCTTGAAGGCCGCTTCGATCTCGTGCTTGATGATGAACACCACGGTCTCAAAGCCGGCGCGCTTGGCGTCGTAGAGCGAGTAGTCCATGATGACCTCACCGCTGGGGCCCACCGGGTCGATCTGCTTGAGGCCGCCGTAACGGCTGCCCATACCGGCAGCCAGCACCACTAAGATAGGTTTCTTCTGCATGTTCGTTATCTCCCTTCGTTGTTTGGCGTGTTGTGTATCGCTCAGCCCTTATAGCCGTTGGGGTTCATGCTCTGCCACTTCCAGCTGTCCGCGCACATCTCCTCGATGCCGTACTGCGCCTCCCAGCCCAGCTCGTTCTTGGCCTTGGCGGGGTCGGCGTAGACAGTGGCGATGTCGCCGGGGCGGCGGGGGTCGATGACGTAAGGCAGGGTCTTGCCGCAAGCCTTCTCATAGGCCTTGATGACGTCCAGCACGCTGTAGCCCTTGCCGGTGCCCAGGTTGCAGATGAACAGACCGGGCTTCTGCTCCAGCTTCTTGATGGCGGCCACGTGGCCCTTGGCCAGGTCCACCACATGGATGTAGTCGCGCACGCCGGTGCCGTCCGGGGTGGGATAGTCGTTGCCGAACACATGCACCTTTTCCAGCGCGCCCACGGCCACCTTGGCGATGTAGGGCACCAGGTTGTTGGGGATGCCGTTGGGGTCCTCGCCGATCAGGCCGCTCTTGTGGGCGCCGATGGGGTTGAAGTAGCGCAGCAGCGCCACGTTCATCTCGGGGTAGGCCTTGCAGCAGTCGGTGAGCATCATCTCGTTCATCAGCTTGCTGGTGCCGTAGGGGTTGGTGGTGCCGCCCACGCGGCAGTTCTCATCGATGGGCACCTTCTCCGGGTCGCCGTAGACGGTGGCGGAGGAGGAGAACACCAGATTGTTCACGCCGTGGCGGCGCATGGCGGCCAGCACGGTGAGGGTGGTGGTGAGGTTGTTGGTGTAGTACTCGATGGGCTTGCCCACGCTCTCGCCCACCGCCTTGTAAGCGGCGAACTGGATCACCGAGTCAATGTCCGGGTTCTGCGCGAACAGCTGCTCCACCTTTTCCGCGTCGGTGAGGTCGACCTCCACAAAGCGGAAATCCTTGCCGGAGATCTCCTTCACCCGGCGCACCGCCTCCGGGCAGGAGTTGTAGTAGTTGTCGGCCACGACGATGTCATAGCCGGCCGCCAGAAGTTCCACGCAGGTATGACTGCCAATGTAACCTGCGCCGCCGCACACTAAAATACTCATGCTGTTGCTCCTTTCCCTTCCGGGCATTTTATACTTTAACTATACCCCACGCCGGGGTGAAAAGCAAGAGAAACAGGGCCTCAGAGGACCCCCAGGCTGCGCCACAAAAAGATCCAGAAAGTCAGGCTCACGCTGGAGGCCAGCGTTGTGAGCATGACGGTGGTGCCGGCCAGGGCCGCGTCGCCGCCGAGGCTGCGGGTCATCACGTAGCTGGTGGGGGTGCAGGGCGAGCCCAGCATCACGATGAGGCCCATGAACATCTGCTCCCGGAAGCCCAGGGCCGCGCCCAGCGGCAGGAACACCGCGGGCAGCACCACCAGCTTCACCGCCGAGGCAATGAGCGCCAGCCGGGAGGTGCCCAGCGCCGCCTTGAAATCGAAGGTCACGCCGATGGCCACCAGCGCCAGCGGCGTGGTCAGGCCGGCCAGATTTTCCAGCGTGCGGTCCAGCACGGTGGGCACCGGCAGACGGATGAGCGCCGCCGCAAAGCCCGCCAGGATGCCCAGGATGATGGGGTTGGTGGCCACGCCTTTGGCCGCGCCCGCAAGGCGCGCTTTCAGCGGCTGGCCGCCCGCGTCCTCCCCTTCCAGGGTGAGCACCGCCACCGCGAACAGGTTGAACAGCGGCACGCTGCCCAGGATCATCAGCCCGGCCATGCCGGCGGAGCCGTAGATGTTCTGGATGAAGGCAAGGCCCAGGATGGCGGCGCTGGAGCGGCAGCAGGCCTGCACGAAGGCGCCCACGCTGCCCTTTGGCCGCACGAAGCGGTGAGCCAGCGCCCAGATGACCAGGATGCCCGCCAGGGTGGCCCCCGCGCAGAAGGCCAGATACGTGCCGTCGAAGCTGTGGTAAATATCCACCGCGCGGATCTGCTCGAAGAGCATCAGCGGCAGAGTGACCTTGAAGACGAACTTGTCGGCCACATCGGCAAAGTGCCGGTCCAGCAGGCCCAGCCGCCGCAGCCCCAGGCCCGCCGCCATGGTGAGGAAGATGGGCAGGGACGCGTTCACGCTGTAAACGAAGGATTCCAAGCCGCCTGCCCCCTTTGCCGACCCCTATTGTATCACCCGCGCACCGGGAAAGAAAGACCCCGTCTCCGAAAATGCAAAAGAAAGGGCGCTGACTGCAAACCGGCCCTTTTTTCCCCTCTTTTTGCGGCGCGGCAGGGCCGTTCTTGCCAAAGGGCGGCAAATATGGTAGGGTATATTACAAAAGAGCGGCCGCGCCGAAACGGAGGGAGAACAGATGCAGGTCCATGAATCCTCGGAGGATTATCTCGAGGCCATCCTGATGCTGAAAGAGCGCAAGGGCTACGTGCGCTCGGTGGACGTGGCCAACGAACTTGCCTTCACCAAAGCCAGCGTGAGCGTGGCGATGAAAAAGCTGCGGGAGAACGGCTACGTGCAGGTGGACGCCGACGGCGGGCTGGTGCTGACCGAGGCGGGGCTGGCCATTGCCCGGCGGGTGTATGACCGGCACCGGCTGCTCACCGAGTTCTTCGTGCGGCTGGGGGTGGACCCGGAAGTGGCCGCCCGGGACGCCTGCCGCGTGGAGCACGACCTGAGCGAGCAGACTTTTTCGAAGCTTGTGGAACACGCGCAAAAAAAGTTTGAAAAAGATGGTTGACAACCGCCGAACTCTGTGCTAGAATAGCTATCGTTCCGCACAGCGGACCCCACGGTCCAACGTGAGAACAGCGTATTCGCGGTCTCGCGCCGCGTTTACATAGATGCGGATGTGGCGGAATTGGCAGACGCGCTAGATTCAGGTTCTAGTGGGGGCAACTCCATATGGGTTCAAGTCCCTTCATCCGCACCAGGCTCCCGAACGCTTCGGCGTTCGGGAGTTTTTTTGTGCAAAGCAAGGAGGGGCCCCGGCCAGCATTGGCCGGGGCCCCTTTCCCTTTTGATTCAGATGTGCAGGTCCTTTTTGCAGAACACGGCCACGCCCGCGGCATAGAGCGCCGCCGCGCCGGCCAGCAGCAGTCCGGCAAAGAGAACGGCCTGCTCCTCCCCCGCCGCAAGGCCCTTGGGGTCATAGAGGGTGAAGAAGGTGAACCAGCGGGCTTTTTCGGCCGCGTCGCCCGCGTTGGCCAGCATCTGGAGCAGGAACATCAGCGCGGGCACGCCCGCGCCGAAGGCAAGGCTGTACTTCGTGTCGGAGAAAGCGCAGGAGGACAAAAAGCACACCCCGCCGATGAAGAGGTGCAGGCAGAGCAGGCCCGCGTTCACCGCCAGCAGTTCCCCTGCCGCCAGTTCACCGGGGAAAGAGCTTTGGCACACCGCCAGTTCCAGCCCCGTGACATAGCCCACCAGCAGCACCGTGCCGGAGATGAGCACCGCCGCCTGGGTGAGGGCCACAGCGCTGCGGCGCACCGGCGCGGCCAGCAGGCAGGCCATGGAGCCCCGGTCCACATATTTTGCCACCAGACCGTTGGCCCGCAGGATACAGAACACCATGGGGAACACCAGCAGGATGAAGCCGTAAAGGTAGGAGATCATAAAGCCCAGCAGGTCCGCCGCGCCGGCGGTCATGCCCACGGCGGCCATCAGTTCCGGCATCGCCTGGGCGTAGCTGTCCAGCAGTTTGAGCATGTCCGGCTCGTACATGGAGATGATGATGGCCACATACATGGTCAGCACCGCCCCGAAGATGACCAGCAGCTTCCAGCTGCCCTTCATCTCCCGCTTATACAGTGTGAGTCCCATGGTTCTCCCCTCCCCCGTAATACTCCAGAAAGATGTTCTCCAGGCTCTTCTGGGCGCGCACCGTCACCTGAAGGCCGTTCTGCTCGCCGGCAAAGTCCCGGGCGAAGGCGGCGGCCTGCTCCGGGCTTTCCAGCGTGACGGTGTAGCTGCGCAGGTACCGCCCCCGCAGCGTCTCCACCGGGTCGTCGGCCACCAGCCGCCCGGCGCGGATGATGCCCACCCGGTCGCAGGTGCGCTCCACCTCTTCAAAGATGTGGCTGGAGAGCAGGATGGTCTTGCCCCGGGCCTTTTCGGCGTCCAGCAGCTGGATGAAGCGGTTCTGCATCAGCGGGTCGAGGCCGGAGGTGGGCTCGTCCAGCAGCAGGATGCGCGGGTCGTGCATGAAGGCGGCCACGATGCCCAGCTTCTGCTTCATGCCCTTGCTCATCTTTTTGATCTTGCCTTTGGGGGCAAGCTCGAACATTTCCAGCAGCTCCGCCTTGCGGCCCGCGCCCGCCCGGCCCCGGTATTTTTCCAGAAAGCGCAGGAATTCCTCGCCGGTCATGTCGTCGAAAAAGGCGATCTCGCCGGGGATGTAGCCCAGCTCCCGCTGGATGCGCGCCCGGTCGCGCCAGCAGTCCATGCCGTTGATGCGGCAGCTGCCCGCCTGGGGATGAATGAACCCCATCAGGTGGCGGATGGTTGTGGTTTTGCCCGCCCCGTTGGGCCCCAGAAAACCGAACACTTCCCCTTCCCCCACCCGGAAGGTCAGGTCAAACACCCCTTTGCCGCCGCCGTAGTCCCGTGTGAGGCGGTCCACTTCCAGCATGCTCATCGTTTCTCCTCCTTATAAGACCATTCGCGGAACATCTGCATC
The DNA here is from genome assembly GCF_048526665.1 of Candidatus Allofournierella excrementavium. NCBI lineage: Bacteria > Bacillati > Bacillota > Clostridia > Eubacteriales > Oscillospiraceae > Allofournierella > Candidatus Allofournierella excrementavium. The sequence continues at coordinate 3,622 of NZ_DBGFPE010000015.1, read as the reverse complement.
CAGCGCTCCACCTCGGCCATCATCTCTTCCATATCCAGCGGCTTGCCCTCCATCCGGCGCACGTGGATGTAGCCGTCGGTCATCCAGGCGATCATGTTCAGGATGTGGGCCGGGTCCGCCCCGGGCCGGAAGCGGCTGGTGTCCACCCCGGCGAACCAGGTGGAGTAAAGCCCGCCCAGCTCGCCGCCTATTTTCTGACGCAGCGCGTCGGAGATCTCCTCCCCGCTGGAATAATAGGCCCGGACGCAGAAGTCCAGCAGAAAGGGACTTTGGTCCATCAGGCGCATCTTTTCCCGGGAGGCGCCGGCCAGCCGGTCGAAAAAGTCGTCGCTCTGCGCGGGACAGGCGTCCCGGATGAACTCGCTCACCAGCCGCTGGGCATAGGCGAAGGTCTCCAGATACAGGGCGCGCTTGTTGTGGAAATAATAGAACAAAAGCCCCTTGGATACCCCCGCCTTGGCGGCAATGAGGTCGGTGGAGGCGCGTTTGTACTCCCAGCGGGAGAACACCTCCATGGCCGCGTTGAAGACCGCCCGCTGTTTTTCCTCTTCCAGCGCGTAAAAGGCCTCGTTCATCTGACCGCCTCCCTTTGACCGATTTGCTTTGACTCACAGTATAGAGGATTAACTCAGATCTTCAAGGGGGGGTCAGTTTGCAAAAGCCGCGGCCGCCGCCAGCACCAGAAGGTGGGCGGGATAAAAGCCGTAGAAAAGCCAGCGCACCGCCCGCCCGTGGGGGCCCTGCCGGCCCCGGTAGAGCCAGATGAAGGGCAGAGCCAGCACCGCGAAGGCCTGGATGGGCAGGGCGAGGCCTCCCGGCAAAACAGTCTGCCCCGCCAGCAGCCAGCCGTTCAAAAACAGCAGGCACAAAAGCTGGCCCAGCCGCTGCCGCCAGCCATCGCCCCGGAAAAAGTAAAACACCAGCACTGTCCAGACGCCGGGGCCGAAGTAATCCACCATGAACGCCGTGCCCGCCAGAAAGCCGCCCAGCACAGCCCCCGCGCTCAGCACGAACCGGGCGGCGGGCCGGGGGTCGGCCTTGGCCCATTCCAGCAGCTGCATGCAGCCCAGGGCGATGAGGAAGGTCCAGAGCACGTTCTGGCGCAAAGGATAAACGGGACGGCCCGCCGCCAGCAGGTCGAAGGGCACTTCGGAGACGAGGGCAACGACCAGCAGCCGCCGGGCATAGCGGGCGCGGCTGCGGGTGCGGATGAAGCCCTCCGCCACGAGAAAGGCAAAGATGGGAAAGGCCAGCCGCCCAACACAGGTCATCCAAAGCCGGTCCGGCATGAGGGCAAGGCAGATGTGGTCGCACAGCATCAGCCCCATGGCCAGCAGGTGCAGGTCAAAAGAAGTGAGCTCCGGCTTGTTTTTCATGCGCTTGCCTCCCCTTTTTTCTTTTTGCGCTTGCCGCACGGGGCGGCGGGCGTTATGATAAGAGTATAACACACGCCTTTGAGGGGCAAAAGGGAGGCCGCCATGAAAAAGCTGCTGGACTGGGCCAACGGCTGCATCCGCCGCTGGGATTGGAAGGACGTTGCGCTGCTGAAATTCTGCATGCTGGCGCTGGGAGTGCTGGTGGGCCTTGCCATGCCACACCGGGGCCGCCGCCTGGCAAAGCAGATCTGCGCCGAGGTGTTTTTGATGGCCTGGGCCACTTTGATGGTGGATTGTTTTCGCATGACGCTGCCGAAGAGCAGCGCCGATTCGGCAGAATGACCAACAAACCGACACAATGCTTGTGCGCCCGGCCCTCTTGACGAGGACCGGGCGCGGCCTTTATATTGGTAGTGGCACTACCTCAGTAAGATATAAGGAGGAATGACGGATGCAATACCAGATCGCGGGCGAGCCGCTGCCGGTGGTGACCTGCCAGCTGGCCGCGGGCGAAACGATGATCACCGAGCGGGGCAGCATGAGCTGGATGACCCCCAACATGAGGATGGAGACCACCACGAACGGAGGGCTGGGCAAAGCCTTCGGCCGCCTGCTGGCCGGCGAAGCGCTGTTCCAGAACCGCTACACCGCCCAGGGCGGGCCGGGCCTCATCGCCTTCGCCTCCAGCTTCCCGGGCAGCATCCGCGCCTTTGAGATCGGCCCCGGCAAGGAGCTGGTGGTGCAGAAGAGCGGATTTTTGGCAGCCGAGGCGGGCGTGGAGCTCTCGGTCTTTTTCCAGAAAAAGCTGGGCTCCGGCTTCTTCGGCGGCGAAGGCTTCATCATGCAGAAGCTCTCCGGCCAGGGCATCGCCTTTGCCGAGTTTGACGGTCATGTGGTGGAATACGAGCTGGCCGCCGGCCAGTCGCTGGTGGTGGACACCGGCTACATCGCCGCCATGGACGCCACCTGCTCCATGGACATCGTCACCGTGCCCGGCGTGAAAAACGCCTTCTTCGGCGGTGAGGGCCTGTTCAACACGGTGGTGTCCGGCCCGGGCCACATCTGGCTGCAGACCATGCCCATCAGCAGTGTGGCTGCCGTGCTGCGGCCCTTCTTCCCCTCCGGCAGCAACTGAATCAGCAAAAAGGACCATCCCCCGCGGGGGACGGTCCTTTTTTGTTTTAACGGATGGCTTCGGCCAGTTCTTCGGCCAAAGTGCGGGCGGCTGCGCCTACTTCCCCGATCTGTTCCGGGGTGATGCCGTCCTGATGGAAACCGCCGGTGCAGACGGTGACGCGCCCGGTGCGGCTGGCCACCGTCTCCGCCAGCAGGCGGCAGACAGCCTCGTCCTTGTGGCCGCAGACGTTCAGCACCGAGGCGGTGGCGCTGGCAGAGCCGTCTCCCGTAAGAGAAGGCCGGGGCTCGGCCAGCACGGTGCAGCCGATGTGGGGCGACTGGCCGCCGTACAGAAGGATGTGACAGCTGCCATCCAGCAAAACGGCCTCGGCGCGCAGCTCCCCGAAGGAAAGGCGGGCCGTCCGCTCAAGTTTTTTCACAGTCCCTGCCATCTGCGGTACTCCTTTGCCTCCACGCCGAAGGGCTCCACCAGCTTTGCGGCGATGTGATAGACCATTTCGTCGATGGTCCCGGGCTTGTGGTAGAAGGTGAGCATGGGCGGGATGATGCGCACCGTGGGCAGCATGGCCAGTTCGTGCAGGTTGCGCAGGTGGATGGCGCTCATGGGCGTTTCCCGGGCGGCCAGCACCAGGGGGCGGTGCTCCTTGATGGTCACGTCCGCGGCACGCAGCAGCAGGTTGTCGGCATAGCCGGCGCAGATGCCCGCCGCCGTTTTCATGCTGCAGGGCACCACCAGCATGCCCGCCGCCGGCCAGGAGCCGCTGGCGGGGGGCGCGCCCACTTCGCCGGGGCCGTAGACCGCGTCCACCAGGGGAGCCAGGTCCTCCGGGGTGCTGCCGGTCTCCTGGCGCAGGGTGAGAACGGCGCTGTCGCTCATGATGAGCACGGAGGATTGCCCGGCTGCGCGGATGAGCTTGAGGCATTGGATGAGCAGCGGCATGCCGCTGGCGCCGGAGGCGCCCACCACGATGGTATCCCTGTTCATGCGCTCACTCCTATTACAATAAATTTGGACAGGAAAGCCGGGCAGCCAGTCCGGCTTTTCCTCCATCTCGTGCCTAAGCTACAATGAGAGGAGCAACTGGCTGACCACTCACTCCTTGGGCTTC